>JAAZVG010000011.1 GCA_018623655.1 Flavobacteriaceae bacterium | reverse complement strand
TAGATAGAGTGCTTGTATTGTAGGTGGGTCGTTATCGGTTGCCTCTAGACCAAATTGAAGTGGATTCATAGGCTCTTCTGAGTCTAGGTCTCTCACTTCGAAATGAAGATGGGGTCCGAATGAATTCCCGGTATTCCCAGAATATCCGATGATTTCCCCCCTCTTTACCGGGATTTGATTTGGTCTTAGATAGCGCTGTATCTGGTAGGTTTGATGGAGGTACTGCTCGCTTTTTATGTAAGCTTGAATTTTTGGACTGAATCGGTTCAGATGGGCGTAAACAGTTGTTGTACCTAGTTCAGGATGGTCTAGGTAAAGCACCTTACCGTAACTTCTAGTATCGACTTTAATTCTGGATAAAAATCCATCGGCAACAGCATAAATAGGAAAACCCTCTCGTCCTTGAGTTTTAAGGTCTACCCCAGCGTGAAAATGGTTGGGTCGCAATTCCCCATAAGTTCCCGAATAGCGTAAAGGAATTTCTAGGGGTGGATTATTTTTTAGGTCGAGTGTAGCATGAGTCAGTATTGAGTCTTGCGCATAACCCTTCGATAAAGAAAGAATTGCAGCAATACTGAGTAGAAAATTTGAAAAATACTGAGACATACATACCATTAAAGAGGTTCTTTCCAAAAATACAAATCCATTCAAAGTTAAATATTGCTTTCCCAACGATACTTGATTACCTTTGTTAAAATCACCTGTACTTTATGAACGATTTTTTTGAAACATTAGGTGCGGTTGAGAATCGAGTTCAATCTTTGATTGAGCGTCTCAATTACCAACGATCAGAAAATCAGGCTTTAAAGTCAGAAATTGAGGACTTGAAAAGAGCATTACTGATGAAAGAAGAAGCTCTTGGACTTTCTCAACGGAAACTTGAAGAGGTGAATCAAAGCGCAAGTGATAAGGGTAATCCTTTAGACACAACAGACATTGATAAGAAAATCGACCGTCTAGTCAAAGAAATACAGTCGTGTATAGACACGCTTGAATAATAAAAAAGTGCGATGAGCGAAAAGCAAAAAATAAAAGTATCTATTGCCGATCGAGTATATCCACTTTCAATACTTGCTTCACAAGAGGAGGGACTGCGACAGGCCGCCAATAGTGTGCAGCAAATGGTAAAGGAGTTTGAGAAGAATTATGCTGTAAGTGATAAGCAAGATGTTTTAGCCATGTGTGCATTGCAATTTGCAAATTCATCCAATCAGCGATCAGGTCTTCAAAAACAAATTACTGACAGTATTTCTCGTCTAAATGAACTTATTCAAACTATTGATTCTGAATTGAATCATTAGCGAATTGAGAGTAAGATTACCCGCATTGTTTATTTTTTGACAAACTCAACGAAGATTAATTTCTGAAGAGTGATGACCTGTTACACGATCGTGCTTGCTCGTCCGAGATTTTCAAGTAACAGGATAGCTCTAAACTTGTACTTAAAGGAGTTTGTACAAAACCTTCAATGCGGGTTTTATTAATATAATTTAAGACCATGGATTCAATGATAAATTTGGTAATTGGTGCAGTATCAGGCTTATTAGCAGGATACTTAGTTACCATTTTACTGCAAAAACGCAAAGGAGCTGCAGCTTTAGTAAGCGCTCAAAAAGAGTCTGAATCTCTTTTAAGTGAAGCTCATAAAGAAGCTGAGCAAATAAAAAAAGACAAGATTTTTCAGGCAAAAGAAAAATTCTTAGAACTTAAAGCAGAACATGAGAAAGTCATTCTTTCTAAAGAAAAGAAAATGGCTGAAGCAGAGAAGCGGATAAGAGATAAGGAATCTCAAGTAGGTTCTGAATTGAAGAAAAACAAAGTGCTTAACGATCAACTTGAGAAGGAGCTAAACGAGATGAATAGCCGTTTAGAGCGAATAGAGCGAAAAGAGAAAGAAACAGATAAAATGCACCAGAATCAAGTTAAACAACTTGAAGTGATTTCTGGTTTATCCGCAGATGATGCCAAAACAGAATTAGTTAACTCGCTTAAAGATCAGGCAAAAACGGATGCTATGGCATTCATTCAAAATATTGTAGAGGAAGCTAAAATGACCGCTCAACAAGAAGCTCGAAAAGTTGTAATTAAAACGATTCAGCGAATTGGAACTGAAGAAGCTGTTGAGAATTGTGTTTCTGTTTTTAATTTAGAATCAGATGATGTTAAGGGTAGAATTATCGGCAGAGAAGGAAGAAATATCCGAGCCATAGAGGCCGCTACGGGAGTTGAGATTATTGTAGATGACACTCCTGAGGCTATTATTCTTTCTTGTTTTGATAGTGTTCGTCGTGAGATAGCAAGATTATCACTTCACCGCTTAGTTACTGATGGGCGAATTCATCCAGCGCGAATTGAAGAAGTAGTTAAAAAGACGGAGTCTCAGATTAACGAGGAGATTGTAGAAATTGGTAAACGAACTGTGATTGACTTAGGTATTCATGGGTTACATCCTGAGTTGATTAAGGCGGTTGGAAGAATGAAATATCGATCATCTTATGGTCAAAACCTTTTACAACACTCTAGGGAAGTTGCGAAACTTTGTGGAGTAATGGCGTCTGAATTAGGTCTTAACCCTAAACTAGCAAAACGTGCAGGTTTACTTCACGATATAGGAAAAGTACCAATGGCTGAAGTTGATATTGAAACTCCTCATGCTATTTTGGGAATGCAATGGGCTGAAAAATACGGGGAGCACAAAGAGGTATGTAACGCAATTGGCGCTCACCACGATGAGATCGAAATGACGAGCTTACTCTCACCGATCATTCAGGTATGTGATGCTATATCGGGTGCAAGGCCAGGGGCGAGAAGACAAGTCCTTGATAGTTACATTCAACGATTAAAAGATCTCGAAGACACTGCTTTAGGTTTTAAAGGTGTAGAGAAGGCTTATGCTATTCAAGCAGGTAGGGAATTACGAGTGATTGTCGGAAGTGAAAAAGTAAGTGATGATAAGGCTGCGGAGTTGTCGTTCGAATTATCACAAAAAATACAAACCGAAATGACTTATCCCGGTCAAGTAAAAGTTACTGTAATACGAGAAACAAGATCGGTAAACATCGCTAAATAGCCTGCTGTAAAGATGATAGAAAGGGCTCCAATGGAGCCCTTTATTTGTTTTCAGTTAAGAATTTATTCTTCAGATTCTTCCTCTTCTGGTTCAGTTTGATTCACCGCCTCGGTTTCATCCTGTTTTTTCTGAATTTTGTTACGCTCTACATTCAATTTTTTTAATTGTTCTTGAAGCTTTGAAAGTTCTGTTTTCTTTTTGTCTATGTTTTTAAGAACGGAAACAATTAGTGGGTTACTTGTATCGTCACTGTTAATAAATTCTAAGTTATTTTCTAGTTGCAGAATTTCAGCGCGTATTTCTTCGATTTGTTTTTTCAGATTTGAACGTTTGATGTAAACCTTATCTAGAGGGCTTCGTTTTTCTTTAGACATCTTAGGCTTGCTATGTAAACGATCAAAGTAGTGATTACAAGCCGCTTTGAAACTTTTCCAGAGAGGGTCTCCGATTTTTCGAGGAATAGGCCCTACTGCCTTCCAATCTTTTTGTAATGCTATCAGAAGGGGGGTAGTTTCATCAAAATTATCAGCATCTTTTAATTCCTCTGCCTTTGCAATCAGTTCTTTTTTTTGAGCAATACGTTTTTTTTGCTCTTTCTTCTGATTTTTATAAAACTCATTTTTCGATTTGGTGAATTGACCAAATTGCTTTTTTAAATCAGCGATAAGGTTTTTTTGTAGGGCGTAAGGAACCGATTTTATTTGATAAAAAGATTCTCTTAACTCCATTAATTTTTTAAACTGTGCTTGAATCCCTTGGTGAGAATTAGCTAGGTTAGATGCCTCGCGCTTGAATTCTTCTAGAAGTTCCTTTTTTTGAGCAAGCTGTCTGTGGATTTCTTGCTCTCTTTCTTTCTGAAATTCTTGTCTTTTTTCGTGCATAACTTTGGTTGCATTGCTAAAACGCTCCCAAATACTGGCTCGATGCTCTTTACCAACGGGTCCCAGTTCTTCTTTCCAAATACGATGAAGTTGTTGCAATTCATTATAAGCCTGTTGAAAATCAGCTTCGTCGATTAGAGCTTCGGCTCTTTCAACGATTTTAATTTTTTCATCGTAATTATGCTTAAAATCTTTATCTCTTAGTTCTCGGTTTAGATCTAGAAAGTCATAAAAACGTTCAACATGGTGGTGATAGTTAGCCCATAGACTTTCGTTTTCTGTTTTTGGGACTGGGCCTGTTGTTCTCCATTTATTCTGTAATTCTCTAAAATGAGAGAATGTGGTATTAATATTTTCTTCTGCTGAGATTAAAGATTTAATCTCTTCAATGATTGTCTGTTTGGTTTTAAGGTTTTCTTGAATTTGTCTTTCAAAGTTTACTCTGAATGCTTCCTTTTTTTGCCTGTATTCGCGATAAAGTTCTTGAAAATCTTTTGCGCTTCTCGTTTGGAAATAAAAGTCAATTTCATTGCCTCCATTGGCTAGAAAAACCGCTTTTTCTTTGTCTTGTAGTTCTTTAAGCTTATTATCGAATACGCGTTTTATTTGCGATACATGCTTTCCTATTTTTTCTACAGCAGCGTTTTTTATCAGGCGTTGTAGTTCACCAATAAGATTATCTAGTTCAAGATGTTTGTAACTATCTGGTTTGAGTTCAATTAACTCAAATTCTAAAGATGATTTTTCTGCAGATTGATCTGTATTTTCCATACCCGTTTAACTGAGTTTCTAAACAAATTTAAACAAATGCTTATGCACTCAAAGGGAATTCCATATTTCCCATGATTTTTCGGCTTGCCATTTAAGCATCATAGAACCATTACAAATTCTGCTTCCACGCGATTCTCCTTCTTTGAGAAAGGCGGTTTTTTCAGGGCGGTAGACCAAATCGAAGAGATAGTGTTTTGAATTTAGGTGTTGATAAGGAAAATAAGGCTTTTCATCCTCGTTTGGATAGGTACCTAACGGAGTACAGTTAATAACGATTTGATGAGATTGAACAAGCTTTTTATCTAATTCTTGGTAAGTGAAATCAATTTCAGAGCCCATATTTCGGCCTATACGAGTAATTTCAAGGTCAATAGATTTTAGAGCGTGTAACACAGCTTTAGCTGCTCCTCCATTAGCACCAAGCACGATGGCTTTTTTATCTCTATTATCGAGAAGATGTTTGAATGAGGTTAAAAAGCCATAAACATCAGTATTGTACCCGATTCGTTTATTGTCTGTTATATTAATACAGTTTACTGCTCCAATTTGTTCCGCTTCTGGGCTTAAAGCATCTAGATAAGGTATGATTTCCTGCTTGTAAGGTATTGTAACATTACATCCTTTCAGATTATTAGTTTCCCAAACTTTAGTCAATTCATTAAGACTAAATAGGTCAAAATTCTGATAGTGATGAGGAAGGTTTAATTGCTTAAACTTTTCCTTAAAAAAAGCTCTGGAAAAAGAGTATGAGATGTTTTGTCCAATGAGTCCGAAATTAAGTCTTTCTGTCCCGTCCATAATATTCGATGGAATATACGATAAGAAATCCGGCCACTACAAATACTAGAGCAAGTATTGATTCTGAAGTTAACCAATCGGGCCAATATCTGGAGTAGCTCTTGATTATCTTATGACCATTACTGTCAAGTAAATATTCTCCTGTTTTTGAAAACTTATAAATTGCCATCTTCCATGGCCATACAATGGGTAAGGATCCAATGATAAATCCTAAAATTATAGCTGTAGTAAGTTTTCTTAGCTTTTTGAGAACAAATGCCAGTAAATGAGAAAGAGATATTAAACCGGTGATTGATCCGAAACTAAACACAATAAAGACTTTAAGTAATCGAATATTTTCGGCTCCACTCAATAATTGAAAATCTCCCTTTAGCAGATATCCTATGCTTAAATAAAGGGCATTTACAGTATCAACTAGAAGTAGAACATAATTACCAAGGATAATAAGAAGAAATGAGCCAGAGAGGCCTGGTAAGGTCATTCCTATAATGCTAATCATACCACAAAAAAATACATAAAGCAGATGATCGTTAGGGCCTATTTGCGGAATGAATGCTAGTGAAACACCGATCATTCCTCCTGATAATACTCCCAAGAGGATCTCTTTTGACCAATGATTGAATTGCCGAGAGATAAAGTAAACAGATCCAAGAATCATTCCGAAAAAACAAGACCAAACCCAGATTTCGTAATGAGTGATTAGGTAATCTAGAATTTGAGCAACACTGAAGTAACTGATTAACATTCCTAGTGTTAATAAGCTTAAGAATTTGCCATTGACGTGATTAAATAGTTCCTTGAATTGTCCCTTAAAAAATAAGTTTGCTGCCCTTACATTGAATTGTTTAAGTGAAAAGATAAATTCCTCATAAAACCCACCAACATAGGCGATTATTCCGCCTGAAACACCAGGTACCTTATTGGCAGCACCCATAAGTACTCCTTTGAATACCAAAGCCATGAGATCAAATAGGGAACGGTTTTTTTTCAAAATAAAAAACGATTTACGGTCTAGATGACATCTTCCAATTTCGCTATTTTTTCTAATCCCAGGATGAATCCTAGTCCTAAAACCATCATTAAAACCGCAACTAAAAGTTGATCACTATCAAGGCTTATACTAGGTAGGTAAAGACGATGACTTACATCCTCTTTCCAAGGCCAAACTGCTGGTATAGAACCTGCTATAAAGCCCGTCATAAGTGCTAAGGTTAAATTTGGGTATCTCCGAAAAAACCATTTTAGAATTCTAGCAAAAGAAAGCAATCCGACCACTGCTCCAATACCAACCACGACAATCGTTTTCAAATCTCTTTCATGAACAGCTTGGAGAATGGGTTGGTAGCTTCCTAGAATAACTAGGATAAATGATCCAGAAATACCCGGTAATATCATAGCACAGACTGCTAATGCACCGGAAAAGAATAAGTAAGTAAGAGTATAGCTGTCTTCTTTTGCAGGCAAAAAACCGATAATTATAGCTAGACACATGCCAACGAAACCTACAGTCAAAATGATACTTCTTTTGCCTTCGATTTGTCTTGCTATGAGTAAAACACTACCTAAGATTAGACCCAAAAAGAAACTCCAGATTAAGATTGGATGAGAATCTAACAAGTAAGTTATTCCTTTAGCAAGGGTTAAGACACTTGCAAAAATTCCAGCAAATAGAGTAATTAAGAAGCGTAAATGAATTTTTTTAGTAACATGAGTAACCCCTTTTTTTGATAAATCCTGAATTAAACTGGGTTTTAAATTACTAATCGCGTCTAAAAGTTTGGGATATATACCAGTAATCAGTGCGATAGTTCCTCCAGATACTCCGGGAACTACATCAGCGGCACCCATGGCCATACCTTTTAAGAAGAGCGTTAGCGTTTTTTTCAAAGTCATTAGGTTACACTTTGTTAACTTAAAGACTTTTACGAAGAACCCGAAGGTTTCTTCTTTTCCAAATAAGATTTAAGCCAGTCAAGCTCACTTATTTCTTCAAAGTAGAAGTAAAAATAGTCTATGGCTGAAGCATCAAGGCGCATGGCTTGACACAATGTGTTTTGGGCTTCGTCCCTTTCATTCAGTAACGCATGGATCCCTGATTTAATGAATAATAGTGCGGCTTCCTCAGGGTGGTGTTCCATAGCCTCTAAAAGACATTCGATCGCTTTAGAATAATCTTTTAGGTCAAGCTGTATGCCGATCCACTTTAGGTAACTGTTAAGTTCAAAATTTCCTAATGCGATACTTTGTTCAAAAGCGTAGTCTGCTTTTGTGACTTCACCTAAACTGTGATAGATATGAGCAGCCCTTCTCCAATAAAGAGCGTTTTCGCCATCTATGTTTAACGCTTTACTAATGTGCTCCTGAGCTTTTAGTAGATCTCCACTAACAAAATAGTGTTTAGTGAGTGCTAACCATCCTTTATCTAATAACGGATCTAAATGTACCGTTTTGTAGAAATATTGCTCTGCCAATGAGTGATTGCCTAATTTTTGATGACAATATCCAATTCTCAGGTAAGTCTGAGGAGTAGGGGCATCCCATTCAAAGCAGCATTCATAATTATTTATAGCTTCATTGTAATTACCAAGCTTCTCGAGGACATATCCTTTTTCGTAGTAGGCACCGCTAAAACGGTCATCTGAAATGATAGCAAAATCAAAAGCAGCCAATGCTTCTTTGAATTGTTCTATAGCCACATACATTTTACCCAGTTGATGCCATGCAACTTCGCTGTACGGGTTATGTTCAAGATAATTGTTCAGATAAGTAATTGCATTCTCGTAGTCTTCGGTAAACTCATAGCAATAAATTAGATTATACATCGATGCGTAATCAGTTGAGTCGAGCGATACACATGTAGCGAAATGTGGAATAGCATTTTCAAATGCATCTAAGTACAAATATTCTAGCCCTAATAGTGAATGCACATCAAATGAATTCGGGCAGAATTCCAGTGCTTTATTAAGAATATCGATAGCTTGTTTATGGTCGTCATTTTTTGATGAGATATTCGCTTTCTGAATGAATAATTCTTCATTCATCGGATCAAATATCTCAATCTCTTCAATGAGCAGCCTGGCCTGATCTAGTTTGTCTTCTGAAACGAGTATCTCAATCTCTAGAAATTTAAGCTCAATAGCCTGCGGGTGTTGCGCCTTACCCATATCTAAGGCACGCTTGGCTAGAAGTGTCTTACCTTCACTTAGATAGTGGTGGATGATTTCTTCAAAATCTTCAGAGTCAAAGAAATAAACGTCATCCGTTTGAAGCATAGACTCGAACTTTCGTATGGCTTGTTCGGGATGTTCGTTAGGATTGCCCATAGTATCTTGTTGGTATTTTAAATTTACCTATACCATAAGGGGGTATGTTTATAAAATCGATTGAATTATCAACACTTTAGTTAACAAGTGTAGCGGTCAAGTACGGACAGTATGATTCCGCAACCTTTCTTCAATTCTTTTTCTGAAATACTTAAAGGAGGTGTGATACGTACTGCCCTTTTCTCATACAATAACCAGAACAAGATGATACCCTCTTTTAGACCTTCAGTTACTAAGTGGTTTGCGATTTCTGAATTCTTTAGTATTAGAGCTAGCATTAGGCCTTTGCCTCGAATCTCTTCGATAAGCGGATGCTTTAAACATTTTCTGATAAGGATCTCGTGCTCTAGTGCTTTATGTTGATATTCTTTGGATATGATTTCCTCTAATGTGGCGAGAGCTGCCGCGGCAATAACAGGATTTCCACCAAATGTAGTAATATGCCCAAGGCGTGGCTTAGAACCGAGTAAACTCATATTTTCTTTACTGCTGATAAATGCTCCCACAGGAAGGCCACCAGCCATCCCCTTTCCAATGACTAAAATATCTGGAGTGACCTCGTAATGGCGATAAGCAAAAAGCGCTCCGGTTCGACCAAATCCTGGTTGGATTTCATCGAGTATCAATAAGGCACCCTCAGCCTCACAGCGAGCTTTCACTTTTTTTAGATACCCATTTTTAGGCTCAATAAATCCTGCTCCCCCTTGAATCGTTTCAAGGATCACAGCTGCCGTATCAGAAGTAATACGATCTAATTCTTCTTCATTATTAAACTCAATATGACTAACACCAGGTAGTAATGGTCTGAAAGGATTGATACGCTCTTTGTAATCCATCAAACTTAGACTTCCGTAGGTATTACCATGGTAGGCTTGTTTCGCGGCAATAATTTGAGTTTTACCGGTAACGACTTTAGCGAGTTTAATCGCTCCTTCAATTGCTTCGGTTCCTGAATTGACTAAATATATATTTGAAAGCTCAGGTTCTAATGCGCCAGTTAGTTTTTTTGCGTAGTTTAAAACAACCTCTTGAATAAATTCTCCGTAAACCATTACATGGTTATGCTTCCGCATTTGTCGACGAACTGCTCTTCTGATTTTGGAATTGCAGTGTCCCACACTTACAGCAGATACCCCTGCTACAAAATCTAAGTAGCGTTTACCGTAGACATCGTAAATATAACTGCCTCGGGCTTTTTTAACTTCTAGGCCTAAAGGATTCTCGGTGGTTGGAGCCAATAGGGATTTAAACAATTCTAAACGACTCATTTTTTTAAACCTTTGATTTTTTCAATAAAGGATTCTAAACTGCGAGTTCGTTCTTCTCCGTGCCACTCAAAGCCTTCGAGAAGTTTTTGATCTTCTGGAAAATCCTGGTAAGGATAAAGCGTCCCGTTCGGGTTTCGAAGAAAAGTGATTCTACTAATTTCTCCTTCTTCAAAATTTAGTTGAATAGCGCTGCAAGTCGTTTGATTGATACCGATCAAAGCTCCCTTGTCATCGAACAAATAATAAATAACCTCTGCATTTTTATCTAGAAGTGCGCTTTCTAATCCGTTAGATAAAAACCTTCCTTTAAGGTTTACACCTTTTGCTTGGTTATAACCCAATTGAGCAATAGTGTCAAAGGCTGATATAAAGGCGTTTTCTATTACGTATAACGAATCTAGAGCGTTCGTTTCAGGCTCATTTGTAAAATACATGTAGTTTCCGGTAAGTTGGCTTTCGCCACTCCAAATGATTGGATTTCCTATAAGCTCAGTAATTCCTTTTTCATTGGTCACGACAATACTATCGCTTTTTCCGCTAAAGTCTGTTTTGAAAAATCGAGCGTTCGGATAGGCCAATAAATCTCTTGCCTTATCAGGTCCAGTCACAAAGAGATACGAGGCATGAACATAAAGCGAATCATCTTCAACCCTTTTGGCAATAATAGCCTCTCCAGTTGCAACAAGTGAATCTTTGGCTTTAAATATTTGAGCAAATTCAGCACTAAGTCGACTCTCGTTAATAGAATCTAACACGTTAACTTCCCCGCTTGCTGAAGCATAATTTTCTAGCTGATCGAAATAGATGGAATCTCCATAGAGCTTTCGTAAATCGTAATTGATTTTGGTATTTGTTTTACCGTAACCTTTCTCACTTTTAGTGTCATAACTACCTTGTTCGAAATAAAAAGTATAATCTTCACCCACAATAGTAGTGGGACCAAAGAAATCGGCAATTTCGTCCTCAGTATGATAGTCAAGGCGATCAGAAACAAGGTTGAATTTTTCGTTTTCTAAGGTGACTGACTCCTCAAAACGGTAAAGTGATTGTTCAATAAGGTACCTTCCTTTATTGCTTTTAAGAATGTTTTCTTCGTCGATTAGCGTACCGTATGATGGGTAGTAGGCTTCTTGGTTTTTACGATCAAAATAGAGTATTTCTGTGGTAAGGGTAGAGTTGGGGCTGTTCAAACGAACATTTTCTTGAGCTTTAGCAAGCCTACTTATCCCATTGTAAGTCAGTTGTTTAGAATTAAGTATTAGCGTATCACCTTGATTAAACGTGATATTTCCATAGGCTTCTAAACGATTTTCATCGGAATATAAATATGCGATATCACAGTCGAGTAATGCTCCTTTGTGCTTAAAACGAACGGGACCTGATTCGTCTCTTTCAAAGATTGATGCTCCGGGATATTTATCTTCTGATTTTGAAAAATATCCACCATAGAGAACCTCTATTTTTGCAGTTTCTTCAGATTGAGCAACTGCAAAGTGACAAACAAGCATGAAGCCGAGTGCCACTAGCCTTCTCATCCTTTTCTAAATAAGGTCTGAGTTCGATCTGGACCAACTGAAACCACAGTGATAGGAACTTCAAGCTCTCTTTCGAGATACGCTATGTAGTTATTTAGCGCCTGTGGTAAGTCCTCTGCACTTTTGATCTCGGTTAAATCTTCATGCCATCCTTCTAATGTCTCGTAAACTGGTTTTACATATTTAGAGTCAATATCATAGGGGAGATGGGCAATTTTTTCTCCGTTGTATTCGTAGTGGGTACAAACTTTAATCTGTTCAAATCCACTGAGTACATCGGCTTTCATCATATTTAGCTCAGTTACCCCATTAATAGTTATGGCATATTTAAGGGCGACTAGATCGATCCAACCACATCTTCTTGGTCTCCCGGTGGTAGCTCCAAATTCATTACCTACTCGACCTAAAGTCTCTCCATCAGTATCAAAAAGTTCTGTGGGAAATGGACCGCTACCCACACGTGTAGTATAAGCTTTAAAAATACCGATCACATTTTCAATCTTATTCGGAGCGATGCCTAGACCGGTACACGCACCGGCAGCCGTCGTATTTGACGAGGTTACAAATGGATAAGTTCCAAAGTCAATATCTAAAAGTGAGCCTTGCGCCCCTTCAGCTAAAATTTTCTTCCCTTGTTTTTGGGCCTCTGCAAAGTATTCTTCACTATCGATCAGTGGTAGTGAGATCAATACTTCTACCGCACTAAAAAACTCTTTTTCGAGCGCATCCAAATCGAAATCAATGGCTACATGGTAATTTTCAATCATTTGTAAATGCTTATCAGCAAGTTGACGATAACGATTTTTCCAATCTGAGAATTCAAGATCTCCGACTCTGATACCATTTCGACCTGTTTTATCCATATATGTAGGTCCTATACCTTTGAGGGTAGAACCAATTTTCTTACTTCCTTTAGCAGCTTCTGAAGCGGCATCGAGAAGTCTATGTGTAGGAAGAATTAAATGTGCTTTTCTTGAGATAAGTAGTTTTTCAGATAGATTCATGCCATATGGCACTAGTTTTTCTAGCTCTTTAGCGAAAATTACAGGGTCGATAACAACACCATTACCTACCACATTTTTCGCGTTTTCGTGAAAGATCCCTGAAGGAATAGTGTGGAGAACATGTTTGTTGCCGTCAAACTCTAAGGTGTGGCCAGCATTTGGACCTCCCTGAAATCTTGCGATGATATCGTAATTTGATGTTCTTACGTCAACAATTTTTCCTTTTCCCTCGTCTCCCCATTGAAGACCGAGTAATAAATCTACCATAGTTGCTCGTTTATTCTTTTGATGATGATTTTCGCTCACCGTAAAAGTACAGTGAGTGATTATTGATTTTGATATCGAAGACTTCCTCTATCGTTTGCTTTATTGATTGAATTCTTGGATCACAAAATTCCATAACTTCTCCAGTGTCCGTCAAGATTACGTGGTCGTGTTGTCTGTCGAAATATGATTTTTCGTAATGTGCTTGACCAGTTCCGAAAAGATGTTTTCGAACGAGTTTACATTCTAATAATAATTCGATGGTATTGTATAAGGTTGCTCTAGAAACACGGTAATTCTTTTGTTTCATTTTAAAGTAGAGTGACTCGACGTCGAAATGATCTTCACTATTATAGATTTCATGAAGTATAGCGTAGCGTTCCGGTGTCTTCCGATGACCATTTTCTTCTAAGAATTTGGTAAAAACCTGCTTAACTATTTCTTGGTTATTGGATGAATCCATAATTTTTTTCGAGAAAATCCGAAGTGTAAAAGTAGGTCAAAATTAAGTACGAATTACCCTATCTACTCCATTGATTTTCTTCAGTTTGTTAATAAGTTTTTGAAGCGTTTCATTATTCTTTACGATTACACGAATACTTCCTGAGAAGGTTCCACCTTTCTCTGAAAACTGAAGGGACTTCATACCTACATGCATTTGATCTGAAATTACTTGGGTTACACTATTTACAAGACCTAATTTATCAATACCGCTAATATTGATGTCGGCATAAAAATCTTCTTGAGTTGAATCTATCCAGCGAGCTTTCATTATGCGATAGGCAAACTTGGATTGCAGTGATACCGCATTTGGGCAATTTTTTTTATGAACTTTAATTCCGTCATTAACCGTTAAGAACCCAAATACTTCATCACCAGGTATAGGCTTGCAACACTCGGTAGTTAGAGAATAATTCAGTCGTTCTTCTTCATCTCCAAAAACGAGCATGTCAAGCTTGGTGCTTAGCTCATTGTCGCCATTAATACCCTCTACTGGTTTATTTCCTCGCTGTAGTTTAGAAGTGAAAAAACTGATTAATGCATTGTGATAACGAGAGGCAAATGACTTAATCATACTATTTGTAATCGTGCCCGTAGCTACTCGATAAAATAAATCTTGTGACGTTTTAAGTTTAAAGTGATTGACGAGTTTATTCACAGTTTCTTCGTTCCACTTTATTTTTTGGGTACGTAATTTTCGCCTTAGTATTTCTTTGCCTCCATCGGCCACTGATTTCTTTTCAGCTTTAAGACTAGATCGAATTTTAGATAAGGCTTTAGCGGTTTTGCAGTAATCTAACCAAGCTGTTGTAGGTTTAGCGTTTTCCGAGGTAATGATCTCTACTTGATCTCCACTTTGCAGAGAAGTACTCAGTGGGACGAGTTTATTGTTTACTCGTGCTCCTCGAGTTTTCATTCCGACTTCGGTGTGAACATAAAAGGCAAAATCAAGAGGAGTCGCATCTTTTGGTAGAGAAATAAGGTCACCCGCTGGAGTAAAAACAAAGATTTCATCAGAGTAGAGATTTAGCTTAAACTCTTCCACAAAGTCTACAGCGTTACCGTTTGAGTTTTCTAATGCTTCTTGTAATCGATTGAGCCAGATATCAATTCCTCCATTTTTTTGTTCCCCATGCTTATACTTATAATGCGCCGCATAACCCTTTTCAGCAATCTCGTGCATTCGTTCCGATCGAATTTGAACTTCCACCCACTTTCTATTAGGCCCCATTACGGTTATATGGAGGGCCTCATATCCCGTACTTTTTGGTGAGGTAATCCAATCTCTTAATCTAACGGGGTTAGGGGTGAAATAGTCGGTAATTACAGAATAAATCTTCCATGCTAAGAATTTCTCTTCTTCAGGTTTTGCACGGTAAATAATTCGAACGGCGAACTTATCGTAAATTTCATCAAAACTTACATTTTGAGCTAGCATTTTTCGATGGATACTATGAACCGATTTCATACGTCCTTTGACTTCAAAGCTGATATGCTCTTTCTTCAAAGTGTCTTCAATGGTATCCTTGAAATTTTCGATATACTGTTGATTGTAATCGGCTTGGGATCTTATTTGACTCTGAATTCTTTCAAAAACCTCTGGTTGAGTATATTTTAATGCTAAGTCTTCGAGAACCATTTTAATATTGTAAAGCCCAACTCGATGAGCCAAAGGGGCATAGATATAAAGCGTCTCTGAAGCGATTTTTTCTCGTTTATCGGGGCGCATTGACTCTAGAGTCAACATATTGTGATAGCGATCGGCAATTTTAATCAGAATCACGCGAACATCTTCATTGAGCGTAAGAAGCATCTTTCTGAAGTTCTCCGCTTGAAGACTATAATTATTCATATCCTTTTTAAGGCCAGCGATCTTGGTTAGGCCATTAACAATACGCGCAACGTTAGGGCCAAAGTGCTCTTCAATATATTCCAGTGTATAATCACTGTCTTCGACGACATCGTGAAGTAATGCCGCTATAATGCTTGTTGCGTCTAGTCCAATTTCTTGTGCTACTATTTGAGCCACTGCGATTGGATGAAAAATGTAAGCTTCTCCCGATTTTCTTCTCTGGTCTTGATGAGCATCAACAGCAACTTCAAAGGCAAGCCTTATTTGGCTTTTATCTTCTTCAGACAAAGCCTGATAGCTCGTTCTCAAGAGATCTTTATATCTCTGAACGATCGCTTTACCTTCTAATTCGAGCTCCTTATCAGTTAACATAAAATAAAGTTAGTAAATCTGTAGGGCTTTATCAAAGACTACTTCGCTGGCGAATGGCCTCGAATAGCAGTATTGATGCGGCAACTGATACATTCATTGAATCAATAGCTCCTCGCATAGGTATAACTATATTTTGAGTTGCATTTTCTCGCCAAAAATTTTTCAAACCTTTAGCTTCTGAGCCTACAATAAAGGCTGTGGGACTGGTGTAATTCTGTTCTAGATAACTGTTTGCGTTTTGAAGCGTTGCTGCAAAGGATTGAATTTGGTGTTTTTTAAAAAATAATTGGAGCTCTTTTGTTTCGCAGACGATAGAGGGTATACTTAGAACGCAACCTAAGCTTGATCTTAAACAATTCGGGTTATAAAGATCGACAACGGGTTCAGTAATAATTACTGCCTCGATATTAGCTGCATCTGCCGATCTAAAAATAGCTCCCAGATTACCTGGTTTTTCGATACTTTCCAAGACTAAAAATAAGGGAGGTGTTTCTGGTAATTTATAGTTGGTGAGTGAATGATCTTTTTGTTTGAAAATAGATACAATTCCTTCGGTTGATCCGCGATATGCAATCCTAGAATAGAGCTCGGTAGTCACCTCGAAACATGATTGGGTCTCTAGTTGCTCCAAAAGAAAAGGTTTACCCAATAATTCTGGCTGAACGAATGCAGTCTGTAATTCATAACCAGATTTTAGTGCTATCTCAAATTCACGTTTTCCTTCTATTACAAATAGTCCTCGTTGTTTTCGAAATTTTGACTTTTCAGAAAGTGCAATGAGGTCTTTTATAATCTTATTATGTGGACTGCTAATTACTTGCATGCTGCAGAAATAAATCGAGCCTCCTTTGAGGCTCGATACATTTAATCTTGTCGACTATATTTTTCTTGGTATCGTTTCCAAAGTTTGGTTTGATGGGTTTCAAGAGAAATCTCTCTACCATCAATAAAAGCATTGGAAAGTTGATTGGTACGCATATCTAGTGCGTCTCCTTCAGAGATAAATAATGTTGCATTTTTTCCACTTTCAAGTGTGCCGTATTTGTCATCAATACCTAAAATTTTTGCAGTATTCGAAGAAATTAATGCAAGCGCTTCTTCTTTGCTAAGTCCGTATCCGACGCTGTGTCCAGCGTAGAAAGGGAGGTTTCGGACTTGGAAATTAGCTTTAGAAGCATTTTGAATTCCGACAAGAAGACCTGCCTGATGTAACCTTGCTGCTAAGCCGTAAACGAAGTCGTAAGCGTCATCATCGAGATTGGGTAAATTGTGTGGGTTATGCACTAGAACTGGTATCGATTTAGACTTTAAAAGGTCTATTTGTTTTTCTGCAAAATATCCACCGACGATAACGATGTTTTTTACACCTATTCGTTCTAATTCAGTTACAGCATCAACTATTTCACGCTCACCATCTGCAGTAACATAGAGACGTTGTTTACCGTCAAATAGTCCTTTCGTTGCGGCATAGGGTAGATGTGTAGTTTTTGGAGGCGCTTGATTATAGGCTTTTGCTTCTTGTAAAAATTCGATAATCCCACTCCATTGCTTTAAGTAGTTTTTATTGGGTTGATATCCTCTTGGTTCACCGATCCACCAACGTCCCCTTCGCAGGGTTGAAGGCCAACGGAGATGAATTCCGTCATCGGCTTTAATAGCCGCATCTTCCCAATTCCAAGCATCAAATTGAACGATTGAGGAACTTCCTGAAATAGTGCCTCCTTGAGGAGTAATCTGACCTATTAGAATCCCATTTTGTCTTAGCGATTCAACTACCTGTGATTCGGCATTATAAGCAATTAATGAACGGACATGAGGTATGTATTCCCCAATTTCATCTTCATCATCTGATGCTCGTACGGCATCGATTTCGACAAGTCCTAGACTTTTTGTAGGGACAATAAAACCAGGATAAACGTGTTTTCCACTAGCATTAATTACTTTCTTTGGACGAGCTATTTTTGCATCAGCTTTCCCTGAATAATTAATAACTCCGTTTTCGAAAATGATCAAACCATTTTGAATAACCTCACCTGTTCCAGTGTGTATAGTAGCGCCTTCAATAGCAATGGCTTCTTTTTGAATATCTGCCGGTGTTTGTTGCGCGTTAACCGAAAAGGCGACGCTCAAACAAAGTGTAAGTATTAATCTCATAATAGTCTTCTTTATCTGATTATAGCGTATCACAGGTGAAACGTTCTTTTTTGTTTTGAATTGGGCGAATCACTTCTGCGCCAGAAGCCTTTACCTTTAGCATTAATTTTGTAAGTTCCATTCGCTCCTTTTTTATGCTAGCTTGAATTTCTTTATCCTTTTCTATATCGAAATAAGTAGCACCTTCAATAAGCGTTTTTTCGGCTTTGCTGTATACCGAAAGTGGATGTCCGCTCCATAAAACAACATCTGCATCTTTACCTACTTCAATACTCCCAACCTTGTGATTAATATGAAGTAATTTGGCAGGGTTTAGGGTGACCATTTTCCATGCCTCGAGCTCAGAAACCCCTCCGTATTTAACTGTCTTTGCTGCCTCTTGATTTAGTCTACGCGACATTTCAGCGTCATCAGAGTTTATAGCCACAGTTACTCCTTGAGAAGCCATTATAGCGGCGTTATAAGGAATAGCATCTTTTACTTCATATTTGTAGGCCCACCAATCGCTGAAGGTGGATCCACCTACACCGTGCTCGGCCATTTTATCGGCTACTTTATAACCCTCTAAAATGTGGGTAAATGTATTGACTCTGATATTGAACCTTTCAGCCACCTTCATTAGCATGTTAATTTCACTCTGAACGTAAGAGTGACTTGAGATGAATCTTTTAGATTCTAAAATTTCTCCAATGGTTTCTAATTCTTCGTCTATTCTATAAGGTTGTTTGCTCTTTTTCTTGGCAAGGTATTCTTTACCTCTAGTAAAATAGTCGGTAAAGACTTGTTCAACTCCCATGCGTGTTTGAGGAAATCTTGAATTTGACCCCCAGTTAGATTGTTTCACATTTTCACCGAGAGCGAACTTGATAAAACCTGGAGCTTCCTTGAACAACATCTCATCAGCGGTAGCCCCCCACTTTAATCTTAAGATTGCTGATTGGCCTCCAATCGGGTTGGCTGAACCGTGAAGAAGCTGTGCCGAGGTAACACCTCCGGCTAGATTTCTGTAAATGTCTAGGTCTGTTGGGTCTACCACATCTGACATACGTACTTCTGCTGAAGAGTTATGTCCACCTTCGTTAATCGCTAGGGCGGCGATGTGGGTATGTTCATCGATGATTCCAGCCGTGAGGTGTTTGCCCGTGGCATCGATTACTCGAACAGATCTTGCCTTCAAGTCTTTACCTATTTTCTGAATCTTTCCTGATTTGATATGAACATCAGTGTTTTCAAGAATTTCTGTACCTGTCCACACAGTGGCGTTTTTAAATAGAAGTTCTTCAGACTGAGGACGCTCAGAATATCCGTGACCTACATTAGGGTATCTGTTTTGTAGCTCATAATTCGCAGCGTTTTTGGAATGCTTTTTTCCAGTTGCAGAAGTTACCCCTGTCGCTGCCATTGCAATACGGAAAGAGGAGCCGTTTTCATCAATTAACCGACCACTCAGTAATTCGCCTTCTTTTTTAAGGTTCGCTCTGTAAAGTTGTCCGAGACGATCTGATATGCTAACACTTAACCAGTAGTTTGCGTAACTTGATTTCACCTTAAGTTTTTCATCTGATCTTGAAGCATCAACTTTTGGTTTTTCTAAGCTACCTGTAATATTTAGCTCTATTTCCTGTCCATTGAAGCTAAGGTTATACTTACCTCGCACATCGGGAGTATTTAGATCCTCATAAAGGTGTTTATGACCATTTACCCAGTGCTCAAAAAGCGTGGTTTCATTTTCAAAAATAGGACCAGAGGTAACGGTGAAATTCGCCTTCATTCCCTGTCT
>JAAZVG010000010.1 GCA_018623655.1 Flavobacteriaceae bacterium | reverse complement strand
TTTTTTTGGCACAATCATTGCCTTTGTAAAGGCGGGTAAAACTAATTAAATTTATAGATATGAATGTGCATTTAGACAAAAGTACCAGCAGAAAAGGAGGTTATCAAATGATAATGGGGTTAATTGCAGTTACAATAAGCTTGAGTCTAAATTCATGCATTGCCTATTACCCAGTTTCTTATTACCAATCTGAAAGGCCCTCAATGCGTGTTCGCTATTCCCAAGGGCCAGATACTCAGGCTGGACAATTCTATACTTCTTATTTTGCCGACAAGGCCGCGGCTCTTGCCGAAGATTACGAATTAACTGATATCGACACCTATCAAAGCGTCTCAAATAGTTATGCTGGATGGGGAGAAAATACGGATCGAGTGCAAATCACCATTAATCATTGGGGTTCAGGAATGAATAACCCCTACTTTGACTTTTACTGGAATCCGGCCTGGAATATGAATTGGGGATGGAATAACCCTTGGTTTTTCAACAATTGGAATCGTCGATTTATTTACCCTTGGGGAAATTGGGGATATCAACCTTGGGGTTGGAATTCTTGGAATATGTGGAATAATCCCTACTTCTACGGATATCCTGTTTATGGTGGATATACTTATTTGCCAAGCCGGCGTTTTTTTAAAAGCAGTAGATTCTATAGAGCCAATAGCAGAAGATACCGAAATGAGCGAAGTACGCTTCGCACCCCTAGCTATATTGTTGATCGAGGACGATCAAATCGCGATAATGTAAGAAGCAGCATATTAAATACAGTCTCTGCTCCTAGCCAGAGAACACTTGTAAATCAGGTAAGTAGAACACTTCGAACCAGTACATCAGATAATATTCGAAGATCAAACAGCTATACTAACAATCGTTCTACAACGCAAAGAACCTATTCACGTAACAATGCAACTAGAGCGACTAATAATGTTCGTTCCACAAATACTCGCAGTTCAAGTAACCTTCGTTCAAGTCGACCTGCAAGTAATTATAGAAGTAGTGGTGGAAGCCGTAGTTCAAGAAGTTCTTCAGGACGTTCAAATTCAAGAGGTAACAACTAACTTAGCTTCATGATTCATCGAATACTTCTTCTTGCCCTGCTAGTTTCAGGTTACGCCGCCGCACAAACGAGTGATGATGTCTATAGATACCTGCAAAGCGGATCTTTGGGATCTGCTAGAGCTCAATCACTGGGTGGGGCCTCTGGATTTTTAAAAGGTGACCTATCATCTATACATACTAATCCGGCCGCAGGAGCACTTTTTGACTACGGAGCTTTTTCTAGTAGTCTCTTTGTTGGAGCAGTGGGTAATACTGCAACTACAGGAGATTTAACAAATCCGAAAAGAAGAGGAGAGGCTTCGATCAATCAAGTCGGGGGTCTTTTAGTATTTGTTACCGAAGAAAGCAACTGGAATAAAATTGCCTTAGGGTTCACTTATCAGCAAGAAAATAGCTTCTTTGGAAATTTGAAGGCCGCAGGTTTATCCGATTCTGGAATGGATCAATATTTTACTGCGTTAGCAAACAATCAAATCGCTGAAAATGTTTTAGCCTTTCAAAATGAATATATAGAAGATGCTTATTTAAGAGTAGGTGCTGAAAATGGCTTTGCTGCCCAACAAACCCTTCTTGCGCTCTATGGAGGTCTTTTAGGACTCGACGAAGGAGTGTTTTTTTCAAATGCCGATTATACTTCTATTTTTCAAAAATTCGAATCTAGAAGCAAGGGTAGAAAAAATGCATACACTATCCACGGATCTGCGAGCTACAAAGATAAATTACTGCTCGGAGCAAGTCTTTCGATTCATGAGTTATCCTTTGAAAGATTTACCTATTTAGACGAAGAAGGCTATTCTTCAGAATCAGCAGTGACCTCAAGTTTTTTTGATAATTATCTTTTTACCGAAGGGGTAGGTGTGTCAGCAAATTTTGGTCTCTTGTGGCAACCAAGCACTCAATTTGGCTTGGGGTTTAGTTATAAAACCCCCACTTGGTTTTCTATGAGTGATCGGAGCGCACAACGATTCGATACAAATAATCGCCTTGAAGACATTTCTTATATCGACTTTGGTGTAATTAATGTTTACGATGATTATACGATGAAACTTCCATCATCTCTGACCTTGAATACAAAATTAGCCTTAGGCAAACCGCTAACTTTTTTATTAGATTATCAGCGTCAGAATTACGGAGATGCTCAACTACTACCTAACAATGACCCAGCTTTTAATACTCAAAATGTAGCTTTAGCTAGTACCTTTAGCACCGTAGAAAGCTACCGAATGGGCTTAGAATATGCGACCAGTCGCTACAGTGCTCGAATAGGTTACGGAAACACCTCTTCACCATACATCAATCGCGACCTTGGAGAACGCAATGATTACGGACTTGGTTTTGGACTTCACTATGGCCCGAATAGTATCGATTTTGGATTATCTTATTCTACTGTAAGTGATACGGTTTATTTCTTTGATCAAATTTTACCTAATGCAGCTGAGGTACAAAATCGTCGATTTAGAGCTAATGTGACTTATACCTTCTCGCTTTAGGGCCTAATTAGCTATATTTGCACCCTTAATTTTATCCGAAGATGAACGACGAATTGAACGATCATGATCATTTTAGTGCCTCTAGAAAGACACCGTTAAAAACAGATGCTTTCGCACTTTCAGAAGATCAGAAGATTGAAAAAATACAAGAGCATGTTGCGGCCATTTTAGATATTTTAGGAATGGACCTTAGTGACGACAGTTTAAAAGGTACGCCGAAACGTGTCGCAGAGGCTTATGTCAAAGAAATCTTTGGAGGTCTGAATCCTGAGAGAAGACCAAGTGCATCCACCTTCGAGAATAAATATGAGTACGGTGAAATGCTTGTTGAAAAAAACATAACGCTCTATTCCACCTGCGAACACCACCTACTTCCTATCATAGGTAAAGCTCATATCGCCTACATATCTAACGGCAACGTTGTTGGTCTTTCAAAAATGAATCGAATTGTAGATTATTATGCAAAGCGTCCACAAGTTCAAGAACGCTTGACTTTACAAGTAATCGAAGAGCTACAACACATTTTAAAAACCGAAAATGTAGCATGTATTATCGATGCGAAACACCTTTGCGTAAACTCTAGAGGTATTCGTGATTTTGCCAGCAGTACAGTAACTGCTGAATACGGCGGTGTTTTCAAAACAGACGAAACCTTAAGAAAAGAGTTCTTATCTTATATTCAATTAGAAACAGAATTCTAATGCAACCCTTATACCACAAACATTCACTGAAAGTTTTCAATTCTTTGAGTAGAAAGAAAGAAACCTTTACCCCTATCAAAGAAGGGTACGTGGGCCTCTACGTTTGTGGACCTACCGTTTACAGTAACGTTCACCTGGGTAACTGCAGAACTTTCATGTCTTTTGACACCATATACAGGTATCTCCTTCATTTGGGATATAAGGTGCGATATGTGCGAAATATTACCGATGCAGGGCATCTTGAAGACGATGCCGACGCCGGTGAAGACAAAATTGCAAAAAAAGCAAAGCTTGAACAGATTGAACCAATGGAAGTTGTTCAAAAGTATACGGTCGATTTTCATCGTACTTTAGAATACTTCAATCTTCTTCCTCCTTCAATCGAGCCTACTGCCACTGGGCACATCATTGAACAAATTGAAATAATCAAAGAGATTCTTGAAAGAGGATTCGCCTATGAAGCAAACGGCTCGGTGTACTTTGATGTTGAAAAATTCAACGAGTCAAACGACTACGGGAAACTAAGCGGTCGAAGCATCGAAGACATGGTTCCTAATACACGAGCACTTCAGGGTCAGTCTGAGAAAAAAAATCCTCAAGACTTTGCACTTTGGAAGAAAGCTGAGCCAAGTCATATTATGCGCTGGCCTTCACCATGGGGTGATGGATTTCCTGGATGGCATATCGAGTGTACTGCCATGAGTACAAAATACCTTGGAGAACAGTTTGACATCCATGGAGGGGGTATGGATTTAAAATTTCCTCATCACGAATGCGAAATTGCACAGGCAGAAGCTAGCAAGGGGAAATCACCAGTGAACTATTGGCTTCATGCAAATATGCTGACATTGAATGGTAAGAAAATGTCGAAGTCAACAGATAATAATATCTATCCGAGTGAACTCTTCAGTGGAGAAAATAAGCTTTTCTCTAAACCATTCTCAGCTGCCGTTGTGAGATTTTTCATGCTTCAGGCGCATTATACCAGTGTACTAGACTTAAGTGAAGAGGCTTTAGATGCCGCCGAAAAAGGATACTTTAGACTATTAGAATCATTTAGTACTCTAGAAGGTTTAAGCTCCAAAGATGATGCTCAGAACGATGAGGCAATCAAACAATGGGTAACTCGTTGTTACAAGGCAATGAACGACGATTTTAATACACCCATCCTTATCGCACAACTTTTTGAAGGAGTGAAACTTATCAATCTAATCAACGATCAAAAGATGAGTGTATCAGGTAACGACTTGAGCCTGATCAGTCAAACGATGAAAACGTTTTTCTTCGATGTGTTGGGATTATTTGATAGCCGAAACTCAGACGCAAAGCAAGAAGGGCAACTAAAAGGTCTAGTTGAATTGTTATTAAAGGAGCGTTCTGAAGCAAGAGCTCGAAAAGATTTCAAACGATCTGATGAAATCAGAGATGCCATAGAAGCACTAGGGATCAGGTTGAAAGATACCAAAGATGGTACTACCTTTAGTCTATAGTGAAACGTTTATTTAGCCTTCCATTTATTCTACTTATTCGAGTATATCAGCTACTCATCTCTCCCCTAACTCCGGCGAGTTGTCGATTTACCCCAACGTGTTCAAGCTATAGTATTGAAGCTTTAAAAAAACACGGACCATTCAAAGGTGGTTGGCTAGCGATAAAACGAATATCAAGTTGTCATCCTTGGGGAAAAAGCGGATACGATCCTGTTCCCTGAGCCATACTTTTAGGCTATATTAGACCAAAATTAACTTATGACTTTACTTGGTATTATCTGGAATCCTGAGGATACGCTCTTCACCTTGGGGCCCATTCAAATCAAATACTACAACTCCCTATGGATCGCCGCCTTTATTCTAGGCTGGAATCTCATGAAGGTTGTTTTCAAAAAAGAAAATAAACCCACCGAAAAACTCGATAGCCTGTTCGTTTACACCGTCCTTTCAATTATGCTCGGAGCACGTTTGGGTCATGTCTTTTTCTACGACTGGGCTTATTATCAAAATCATTTGATTGAGATCTTACTACCCATAAGAGAACAAAGCAATTCAAGCCTTTTCGGAATAATCAACGGTTATGCATTTACCGGATTTGCTGGACTAGCTAGTCACGGAGCCGCATTAGCAGCAGTAATCGGGTTATACCTTTTTAGCAGAAAAGAGAGGGATATTTCATTTTTGTGGTTAGTAGATCGGATAGCTATTCCATCGGCCATAGGTGGAGCTTTTGTGCGTTTAGGTAACTTCTTTAACTCAGAAATCAATGGAAAAGTAGTAGATGAGAATTTCATTTTTGCTACAAAGTTTGTTAGAGACCACAGTGATATGTCAGCATATCAAGCACTTCAGGCCACTGGACAACCTTCGGTAAGTAAAGCCTATACTGCCCTTGTTAATGATCCAGCGTATGCAGATATTCTTGCTCAGATACCTTATCGCCATCCGGCTCAACTTTATGAAGCATTTGCTTACGCCCTTTTATTCGTGATTATGTACTATGTCCTTTACCCAAAAGAAAGCTTAAGAGATAAGCCCGGTTTCTTGTTCGGAACCTGGCTCGTAGGAATATTCACCGCGAGATTTATTATTGAGTTCTTTAAAAAGAGTCAGGGTGGATTTGAAGAAAGCCTTGGTTTATTGACCACCGGTCAATGGTTGAGTATTGTACCTATTCTAGTAGGCACCTACCTAATGATTCGAAAGGCAGAAGCCTAAAAACTCATTTTAAAAACACAAAAAAGGCCCAACGCAATGTCGGGCCTTTTTTATTTATAGAGATTAAGAGATTTACTTCTTCTCTTTGGTCTTTCCAAGTGTATCGTACATCACCGGTGTAGCAATAAATAGCGATGAATAGGTACCTACCATGATACCGATAATCATTGCAAACATGAATCCTCTTAAGGTTTCGCCTCCGAAAACAAAAATGGCAAGAAGCACTATAAGTGTTGTTAGCGAGGTATTAAGCGTACGACTAAGCGTCGAGTTTAATGCCAAGTTTACATTCTCTCCTTGATTCCATCCTTTGAAACCAATAATCTCTCTAATACGGTCAAATACCACTACGGTATCATTCAGTGAGTATCCGATTACTGTTAGAATAGCCGCTATAAAGGCTTGATCGATTTCCATATTGAAAGGCATGAATGCGCTAGTCGCAGAAAATACACCCAATACGATAATCACATCGTGGAATACCGCAGTAACCGCTCCTAATGAGAACTGCCACTTTCTAAAACGAAGTAGGATATATAAGAATACAATAGTCAGTGACCCAAAGATCGCTAGTACTGCATTTTTCTTGATATCATCTGCAATAGTAGGCCCTACCTTCACTGATTGAAGAATACCAACTGTCTTATCATCACTGCCCACTGTGAAGTCTTCAATTGAAAAACCATCAGGTAAATAAGGAAGCAATGTATTGAATAGAAGACCCTGAATTTCTTGATCTACTTCAATACCCTCAACATCCACTTTATAAGGAGTAGTCACTTTAATCTGATTCGCAGAACCAAAAGTCTTTACATTAGTTCCGTTTCCTAAAACATCAGTAAGCGCAGATGAAATTTCTGTTGGGTTCACCTCTTTTTCAAAGCGAACCTGATACGAACGACCTCCAACAAAATCAACCCCTTGCTGAAGACCTGTAGTAAAAAGAGAGGTTAGCGAGCCAATTACTAACACCGCAGATATCATATAAGCCGTCTTACGTGCCTTTAGGAAACCAAAGTTCACAGAAGATAGTAGGTTAGCGGTAGCTGAAGTCGAAAATTTCAGACTTCTGCCCTTAGTAGCTAAATATCCTTCAATAAGTAAACGAGTGATGAAAATCGCTGTAAAAAGCGAGGTTAGAATACCAATTAAAAGTGTAGTTGCAAATCCTTTGATTGGTCCTGAACCGAACATAAATAAAATTACTGCAGTAAGACCAGTAGTAATATTCGCATCTAAAATTGAAGAAAGTGCGTTTGAGAATCCATCGCTAATTGAAAGTGCTAATCCTTTTCCTTTGCGGAGCTCTTCTTTGATACGCTCGAAGATCAGAACGTTAGCATCCACTGACATGCCAATGGTTAGAACGATACCAGCAATACCTGGTAAGGTTAATACAGCTCCTAAACTTGTAAGTACACCAAAGATTAAAAGGATGTTGAATACCAGTGCAATATCTGCATAAAGACCTCCTCTACCGTAATAGAAAATCATCCATACAAGTACGAAAATCATTGCAATCACAAAGGATAGGAATCCGCTTTCAATAGCTTCTTGACCCAATGAAGGACCTACAATTTCTGACTGAACAATTTCTGCAGAGGCTGGTAGTTTACCCGCTCTAAGTACATTGGCAATATCCTTAGTCTCATTAATAGTGAATGTCCCTGTAATCTCCGAGCGACCCCCTGAAATAGGACCTGAAGATACTCCAGGTGCCGTGTATACTCTATTATCAAGTACAATCGCAATACCTGTTTTGTTTTGGTATACATCACCTGTCATACGCTCCCATTCACGTGCACCCTTGGTGTTCATCATCATGCTTACCGCTGGCTTTCCGAATTGATCAAATGTATCCTGAGCATCAGAAACAACATCACCCGAAATACGAGGTGTACCTTCGCGATTTGAACGAAGTGCGTATAGTTCCACGATGTCCGCATCAGCAGGAACACGTTGCCACGCAAACTTGGTATATTGAACTGCTGCGGGTAAAAGTTTTTTAATTTCTGAACGTCTAAGCGCCTGCCCAACATAGGTAGTATCACGGGCTTGAACACGCACAAAAGCGTTAGATCCAGGAGCTCCAGGAATTAATTTCGATAATAAGGGATTCTGACTTGATAGTGTATCAGAAGCTGACTCAAGCAAATCTTCAATATCATCTGCAGACCGCTCTAATTCAGATAGACGCTTGTCAGCTGCAACTAAAAACTGTGATAATCCGGGCTCAGCTGAAGAAATCGTTTCCCAAAACTCTAATTGTGCAGTAGAAGAAAGTAACTCCTGGGCACGGTTGATATCACGAGCACCTGGCAATTCTACAAGAATACGACCCGAGTTACCCACTCGTTGAATATTTGGCTGAGTTACTCCAAAACCGTCGATACGTTCACGAAGTACTTCAAAAGCCGAAATGATTGACTCGTCTATTTTTCTTCGGATGATTGGCTTAACCTCCGCATTATTCATCGAGAAATTGATCTCATCACTTAATGCTTTGTTCGCGAAGATCTCTGGAGAAGCAAGGGTTGTATCACCAGCATTAGCTTCAAAAGCCTCGAAGAACAACTCTACATAATTGTCATCACTTTGCTTTGAAGCAGCATCAGCGGCGTCTAAAGCTTGATTAAAAGCTACATTTTTTGTGTTGTTTGCAAGACCTTTAAGTATATCTTTTACCGAAATCTGTAGCGTTACGTTGATTCCTCCTTTAAGGTCAAGACCTTTGTTTAATTCTTTTGTTTTGGCATCGGCATAAGAGGTGAATCCAAAAACAGGGAGGTCAGCAACAGAATCTAAATAATTCTTGGTAGCTGCTTCACGCGCTGAAATATAATCGTCAGAAGCCGCGTCTACACTTACAGAAGCGTATCGATCGGCATCCCCTTCGATTTTGTTAGTGATGAATGTAAACGATAGTTGATAGAGGCTCACTACCCCAAACAAAATCGCAAATAGTCGAATTAATCCTTTATTCTGCATACTGCCTAAAAATCAATTATTATAATGTCAAATGCGTGCAAATATATCATTTCGCCCTAGAAATGACAATTATATGTAATAAACAAAAAACCCCGGAAAACTTCCGGGGCTAAACACTCTATCGGTTTCTTACAAATTAAGTAGCGCATTTACCGCAGCAACTCCCTCTGCAGAAGCAGCTACCTTAGCTTTTTCGTCTTTACTTAACTCGATAGAAACGATCTTTTCAATTCCATTTTTACCAAGAACTACAGGTACTCCAAGGCAAATATCATTAAGTCCATATTCGCCTTCAAGAAGCGCAGAACAAGGATAGATTTTCTTTTGATTACAAGCGATTGCTTGAACCAGGCCTGAAACTGCAGCACCCGGAGCATACCAAGCACTTGTTCCTAGAAGTTTGGTCAGTGTAGCTCCGCCAACTTTGGTCTCTTGAACAACGTAATCCATCTGTTCATCATTCAAGAATTCACTGACGCGAATCGAGTTGCGCGTTGCATGTGCGATGAGGGGAACCATTCCCGTATCAGAATGGCCTCCTATTACCATACCATCTACATCAGAAATAGGAGCATCAAGAGCCTCAGCTAAACGATATTTGAATCGAGCACTATCAAGGGCACCTCCCATCCCTATAATTCGGTGTTTAGGAAGTCCAGATGTTTTGTGAACAAGATAGGTCATGGTATCCATCGGATTACTAACCACAATTACAATAGCATCAGGAGAATGTTTCAATAGATTCGAAGAAACCTCTTTTACGATACCTGCATTGATTCCTATAAGTTCTTCTCTGGTCATTCCAGGCTTTCGGGGAATTCCAGAAGTAATTACTACCACATTACTCCCAGCGGTTTTCGAATAATCACCCGTTGTACCGGTGATTTTGGTATCAAAACCATTTAGCGATGCAGTCTGCATTAAGTCCATCGCCTTACCTTCTGCAAAGCCTTCTTTGATATCTACAAGTACTACCTCTGAGGCAAAGTCTTTAATAGCGATGTATTCTGCACAGCTAGCACCAACGGCACCCGCTCCAACTACAGTTACTTTCATTTTCGTATTTGATTTAGATTAAATGTGTTGCAAATTTAAGCCACTACGCATCAATATTGGCATAGACCGCGTTCTTTTCAATAAATTCACGACGAGGCGGAACTTCGTCACCCATTAGCATAGAGAAAATACGATCAGCTTCAGTAGCGTTATCGATGGTCACTTGACGAAGCGTTCGAAATTCAGGATTCATGGTGGTATCCCACAATTGTTCCGCATTCATCTCACCAAGACCCTTATATCTCTGTACACCAGCGCCCTGCCCCATTTCTGTAATGAGCTGATCACGTTGCTGGTCATTCCATGCATATTGTTTCTTGCTCCCTTTTTTCACAAGATATAGTGGTGGAGTTGCGATATACACATACCCCTGTTCAATAAGTTCCCTCATGTATCTAAAGAAGAAAGTTAGAATTAGGGTTTCGATATGCGATCCATCGACATCCGCATCACACATGATAATTACTTTATGGTATCGAAGTTTGGCTAAGTTCAGTGCTTTAGCATCTTCTTCAGTACCCACGGTAACTCCTAGAGCGGTATAGATATTTCTGATCTCTTCGTTTTCGAAAACCTTGTGTTGCATGGCTTTCTCCACATTTAAAATCTTACCTCTTAGTGGCAATATAGCTTGAAAGTTTCGGTCTCGTCCTTGTTTCGCCGTTCCTCCCGCAGAGTCCCCCTCAACGAGATAAACCTCGCATTCTGCAGGGTCTTGAGAAGAACAATCAGACAGCTTACCAGGAAGACCACCTCCACTCATTACGTTTTTACGCTGAACCATTTCTCGCGCCTTTGCCGCAGCATGCCTTGCAGTAGCGGCAATTACCACCTTCTCTACAATACGTTTAGCATCGTCAGGGTTTTCCTCTAAATAATCAGTAAGCATTTCAGAAACTGCTTGACTTACTGCTGAAGTAACTTCGCGATTCCCCAGTTTTGTTTTGGTTTGACCTTCAAATTGAGGCTCTGCAACTTTTACTGAAACAATGGCGGTTAGACCTTCTCTAAAGTCATCTCCCGAAATTTCAAATTTCAGTTTGTCGAGCATTCCTGAAGAGTCAGCATATTTTTTAAGTGTACTAGTAAGACCTCTTCTAAAGCCAGAGAGGTGCGTACCTCCCTCGTGGGTATTAATGTTGTTTACATAACTGTGAAGATTTTCAGAAAAACCTGTATTGTAAATCATCGCAACCTCAACAGGTATCCCGTTCTTTTCACCCTCCATCGAAATGACCGTCTGAATAAGTGGTTCTCTTGACTGATCTAGGAAAAGAATAAACTCTTCTAACCCTTTTTCACTCTTAAACACCTCAGTTACAGGCGCTCCTTTCTCATCTAAATTTCGATGATCAATAAGAGTTATAGTAATTCCTTTATTAAGGTAAGAAAGCTCTCTCATACGATTTGCTAGTGTCTCGTATGAATACTCGGTGGTTTGAGTGAAGATTACCGGATCAGGCTGAAAAGTAACTTCGGTACCATTAGATTTACTGTCTCCAATACTTTTGACAGGATACATAGCCTTACCTCGTTCATATTCTTGCTGCCAAATCTTACCTTCACGATAAACAGTAGCTTTTAAACGAATCGAAAGAGCATTCACACAAGAAACACCTACACCGTGCAGACCTCCAGAAACTTTATACGAGTCTTTGTCAAATTTTCCTCCGGCACCAATCTTAGTCATTACCACCTGAAGAGCAGAAACCCCCTCTTTTTTGTGTAGGCCAACTGGGATACCTCTACCATTATCGCTAACAGTAATAGACTGATCTTTATTTATTGCCACTGTAATTGAATCACAGTGCCCTCCCATTGCTTCATCAATAGAATTATCCACCACCTCATAGACCAAATGATGTAACCCCCGGGTACCTACATCTCCAATGTACATTGAAGGCCGCATACGCACGTGCTCCATACCCTCAAGAGCCTGGATACTATCTGCCGAATATTGTGGATTTTTTGTTTGTTCGCTCATAACTACATTATCGGTTTTTGCATTCTTACAAATATAACCGAAAGAGCCCGGAATACTTGTGTTTGTAAGCGTTCCGAGCCCTGAAGTTATTAACATTAATATGTTTACAAACCTTAGTTTTAGTAGGCGTCTGTATGAACCGTTTTTATTGCGCGCCCAGAAGGTTCATTCATCTGCTTAAAAGCTTCGTCCCACTCTAATGCAGTTTTGGTACTACAAGCCACAGAAGGCTCCTGAGGAACGCTCTTAGCAGCAGCATCTGAAGGGAAATGGGAATGAAAGATTGAGCGATAAAAATACTCCTCTTTAGTTTGTGGTGTCTGAATCGGAAATTTATATGAAGCCTGCTCCATTTGTTTGTCACTAACTTCACTATTTACCAATTCCTTGAGTGTATCTATCCAGCTGTAACCTACCCCATCAGAGAACTGCTCCTTTTGTCTCCAAGCCACTTCAGCTGGAAGCATATCTTCAAATGCTTTTCTCAATACCCACTTCTCCATGCGATCAGAAGTAATCATTTTTTCAGATGGATTAAGACGCATCGCCACATCGATGAACTCCTTGTCTAGAAAAGGCACACGCCCTTCAATACCCCAAGCAGAGAGCGCTTTATTCGCTCTCAAACAATCGTACATATGGAGTTTGTCTAATTTGCGCACGGTTTCCTCATGAAATTCTTTGGCGTTCGGTGCTTTGTGAAAATATAAGTATCCTCCAAACAATTCATCAGAGCCTTCGCCAGAAAGCACCATTTTAATACCCATAGACTTTATCACGCGAGCCATGAGATACATTGGAGTGGCAGCTCTAATGGTAGTAATATCATAAGTTTCTAAATGATAAATTACATCCTTAATTGCATCTAAACCCTCCTGTATGGTAAAAGTAATCTCGTGATGAACTGTACCAATATGATCAGCCACTTTTTGTGCAGCAGCCAGATCGGGTGATCCCTTGAGACCAACAGCAAACGAGTGAAGACGTGGCCACCAGGCGTCCTCTGTGTTTCCGCTTTCTACACGAAGACTAGAAAACTTCTTAGCAATAGCAGAGGTGATCGAAGAATCTAAACCTCCCGACAACAATACGCCATAAGGCACATCCGACATTAATTGACGTTCAACAGCATCCTCAAGCGCTTTTCGAAGCTCACTAATTGAAGCCTCGTTGTCTTTTACCGTATCATATGATCTCCACTCACGATCATACCAAGGCTCAGGCTTATCCATAGACCTTGTCTTATAATGTCCCGGTGGAAATAATTCAATCTGAGTACAAAAACCTTCAAGCGCTTTTAATTCAGAAGCTACGTAAAAGACTCCTTCCTCATCCCAACCCATGTACAGTGGAATAATACCCATGTGATCGCGGGCAATGAGGTAATCATTCTTTGCCTTATCATAAAGTGCGAAACCAAAAATACCATTGAGTTTATCCAAAAATGAAATGCCTTCGCTGTCATAAAGACCAAGAATTACTTCACAATCAGATTGCGTAAGAAATTCATAGCTATCACCTACTTGCGCTCTGAGATCGCGGTGATTATATATCTCACCGTTTGCAGCTAACACTAATGTCTGCTCCTTATTAAATAGAGGTTGTTTTCCCGAAGCCGGGTCAACAATCGCTAAACGTTCATGCGCTAAAACGGCATGATTGTCGCTAAAAATTCCACTCCAGTCAGGACCTCTGTGCCTGATCTTTTTCGACATCTCTAAAAGCTGACTGCGTTGATCCGCTTCTACTTTCTGATAATCAAAACTTGCTACAATTCCACACATTTTTTAAATATTTGAAGCAAAAATGAATTTTAAACTTTAAAACCTAAATCTTTATAGGTTAAACAGTTATAAAATGTAATTAAAAAAAGTGATTATTATAAAAAGTGAAATCTAAATGTTCTCTTTTGAACCAGAAGGTTTATTATCGTTACTTGACTTGTTCACCGCCAATAAACACCATCTCTGCTTTGATCATTGGAAGATCCTTCTCTGAAGCAGTCATTAAATCCGCAGACAAGACAGTGAAATCAGCAAAAAAACCTGGTAAAAGCCTGCCCTTTTCATTCTCCTCAAATTGAGCATAAGCTGCCCATTCTGTCATCCCGCGCAATGCTTGTTCTCTTGTGAGCGACTGCTCTGGAATGAATCCGGCATCCGGATATCCTTCAAGATCTTTACGAGCCACCGCAGCATAAAAAGTATAATACGGATTCACAGATTCTACAGGAAAATCAGTTCCTAAAGCAACGATTCCCGATTTTGCTAAAAGGGTTTGATAGGCATAGGCCCCAACCATACGCTCGTGTCCTAAGCGATCCTCAGCCCAATACATATCGCTGGTAGCATGTGTAGGTTGAACAGAAGGAATCACACCCTTAGCGAAAAGTGAAAAGTCAAGCTCATCGACAATTTGAGCATGTTCAATTCTCCATCTTCGATCTTGTTCTCCGCTAAGCAGGTCTTGGTAAATCGAAAGCACCTCGAAGTTTGCCGCATCTCCGATCGCATGGGTGTTCATTTGAAAATCAGAATCAATAAGTCGTTCTGCAATCGCTCTCATTTCATTCACAGGGGTGACAAACGCTCCAAAATGTCCTGGTGCATCGGCATAGGGTCGTTTAAGCGCTGCACCTCTAGATCCTAAGGCACCATCGCCATACACCTTTACTGAGCTCACATTAAGGCGTTCCGTTTTGTAAGGTCCCTTACTTAAAAAATAGTTCACGTCTGCTTCTGTATTACTGACCATCGCATAAAGACGAATCTTCAATAGATCTTCCTTTTGAAGCGAGTCTATTAAATGAATAACATCTTTTGAAATACCCGCATCACTGACGGTAGTAAGCCCATAATCAAAACAAATCTCTTGAGCAGCTAATAAACCTTTGATCTGTTGATCCCTGCTCGGAGGTGGCATCACTGCATCTATAAAGCGCATCGGACCATCAACTAAAATCCCAGAAGGTTCATCATCTAGGGTAATTATAGCTCCGCCTTTACTTGGGGTATCTGTATCAATTTTTGCCAGCTTTATGGCCTCAGAATTTACCCAATAGGCGTGTCCATCAATTCGCTCAAGAACTACTGGTAGATCATAAAATCGACGATCTAAGTCATAGCGAGTAGGAAACTCCTTAGTCTCCCAATCGTTTTGATCCCATCCGCGACCATAAATAAAAGCAACATCTTTATTCTGAGACCTAAAAGTATCAATACGATTGAGTATTTCTTCGATACTTTCAGTTCCCACAAGATCCACATGAAGTGTTCCTAAACCAAGCCCATAAAAATGACTATGTGCATCAATAAGCCCTGGGACAACTGCTTTACCCTCTAAATCAATAAACTTTTTCGCCAAAAAACGATTTTTCAAATCATCTGTACCTAGCGTAACGATTCGGCCCTTATCAATAACCATTGCAGTGTAGGTTGTATTCACCGAATCGAGTGCATAGATCTGTCCATTAAACACGACAGTATCCACCTCAACTTTACTTAGACACGAGGCACAGACAAGGAGCATTCCCAATGCAATTAACCTAAAATTCATAGCAGTAAAAATTTGGAGCATGAAAATAGTAAAAACCTAGATGATCTAAACAACACCCAAATTGTAAGTTCCCTATTTGCTAACTTTAGAGGATCAAAACACAATTATGGGTTCAAACCAGCTTCTACTAAGCTTACAATCTGCCGATATTGGAATTAGAAATGAGGTAATTTTAAAAAAGGTATCCCTTGAAGTAACTAAAGGAGACTACCTTTTTTTAATCGGAAAAACAGGCTCTGGAAAAAGCAGTTTATTAAAGGCCATCTACGGAGATACTCATATCAGTACAGGATCGGCGCGTTTTAAAACCTTCGATTTAACAAAACTTAGAGAAAGTGAACTCCCAACCCTAAGAAGAAAGTTAGGAATAGTGTTTCAAGACTTTAGACTACTCGATGATCGAAATGTTTTTGACAATCTTGATGTCGTACTCAAAGCAACCGGGTGGAAATCGAAGACCGACCGCAAGAATCGCATTTTAGAAACTTTGGAAAAAGTTGGAATCTCTGGTAAGCAAGAACGATTTATTCATCACCTTTCTGGCGGAGAAAAACAGCGTGTTGCAATAGCTCGCGCGCTCCTTAACGATCCAGAGCTCATAATCGCGGATGAACCTACAGGCAATCTCGATCCAGAGACCGCTCTAGAGGTAATGGATTTGCTTGAAGAACTCCATAAAAAGGGTAACACGGTGATTCTCGCTACTCACGATTACCGACTCATTAAAAGATATAATCACCCTGTTATTCGTTGTGAAAATCAAGAGATTCATCGTCTAGAATCTGTTGGTTCTTAAAAATTCTATTTATTTGTAAGCCGTTAAAACAATTATTTATGGCCATACTTGGTATTGATATTGGTGGAACAGGGATGAAAGGGGCTCTTGTAGACCCCACAACTGGAGAACTCGTTTCAGATCGATTTAGAGTACCTACTCCTCAAAAAAGAAATCCCAAAAGCATGGCTAAAGCGGTGAGCAAAATTGTAACTCACTTCGACTATAAAGGCAGAGTGGGAGCTGGTTTTCCGACGATTATAAAAAACGGAATCTGTCTATCAAGTGGAAACTTACACAAGTCTTGGAAAAATGAAAATGTAAGCGAAATATTCAAAAAAGAGACAGGATTAGAATTTACAGTAGTCAATGACGCAGATGCAGCAGGATATGCTACTATGAATTACGGTGTAGGTAAAGGAGAGAAAGGTCTCGTTATTATGATCACTATAGGGACAGGCCTAGGAAGTGGTGCCTTCTACAATGGTGAGCTTATTCCCAATTTCGAACTAGGCCAAATCCCTTACAAGAAGTTCAAAAAAATCGAAGAATGGGCCTCAAATAACGCAATGCAACGTGAAGGTCTAGAAATCGAAGAATGGGCATTAAGATTTAGTAAGTTTTTAAAAATAACTGAGCTACTAGTGGCCCCTGATCTATTCATATTAGGTGGTGGATTGTCAAAGCGCTTTAATGAATACGAACATCTGATTAAATCAAAAACCCCCATCAAGGTTGCGGCACTTAAAAATAATGCGGGTATTGTCGGAGCAGCAGCTGCGGTTAAATAGCCTTTGACCGTTTTCTATCGGTCTCTTTCAATAAGATCTTTCGAAGTCTTAAGTGATTCGGAGTCACCTCCACATATTCATCTTTCTGGATATACTCTAAAGCCTGCTCCAAAGAAAACTTAATCGCAGGCACAATTCGAGCCTTATCATCTGATCCTGAAGCACGAACGTTAGTAAGCTTCTTGGTTTTTGTAATATTCACGCCCATATCGTCTGCACGAGAATTTTCACCAATTACCTGACCTTCGTAAATATCCTCTCCCGGATCAATAAAGAACGTACCTCTCTCTTGAAGTTTATCGATCGAATAAGGGATAGCAGTACCATTCTCAAGAGATACCATGGAGCCGTTGATTCGGCCAGGAATAGAACCCTTGATAGGCTGATACTCCAAATATCGGTGAGCCATAATTGCCTCTCCAGCAGTAGCTGTAAGTAACTGATTTCTTAAACCAATGATACCTCGAGAAGGAATAATAAACTCAATAAACATTCGGGCTCCACGAGATTCCATGCTAATCATCTCTCCTTTACGCACAGAAACCATTTCAACAGCCTTACCTGAAACTTCTTCAGGAAGATCAATTGTCAATTGCTCCACAGGCTCGCACTTCACTCCATCGATTTCTTTGATGATTACTTGAGGTTGTCCGATCTGTATCTCGTAGCCTTCTCTTCGCATGGTTTCGATTAATACCGATAGATGAAGTACCCCACGGCCATATACTACAAAACGATCTGCGCTATCGGTTGGCTCCACTCGAAGGGCAAGGTTTTTTTCTAATTCCTTTTCTAAACGCTCCTTAATGTGCCTCGAAGTAACATATTTACCGTCTTTCCCAAAGAACGGGCTATCGTTAATGGTAAACAACATACTCATTGTCGGTTCATCAATCGCAATAGAAGGAAGACCCTCAGGGTTTTCAAAATCTGCGACGGTATCACCAATTTCAAAACCTTCCATACCAACAATTGCACAAATATCACCTGCCTTTACCTCAGTAACTTTCTGGCGACCTAGTCCTTCAAAAGTAAATACCTCTTTAACGCGCGTCTTGATCTGGGTACCATCTCTTTTAACCAAAGTAACTTGTTGACCTTCAGAAATTTTACCGCGCTGTAGGCGTCCGATCGCAATTCTTCCCGTAAAAGAAGAGTAGTCTAACGAAGTGATCAGCATTTGAGTCGTTCCCTCTTCAGGTTGAAATTCTGGAATATGCTCAACTACCATATCTAAAAGAGGCTCAATCGTCGTAGTTGGGTTCTTCCAATCATCGCTCATCCAACCATTTTTAGCCGAACCATAAACCGTTGGGAAATCTAGTTGCCACTCTTCTGCCCCCAATTCGAACATCAAATCAAACACCTTCTCATGCACCTCGTCTGGGGTACAATTCTCTTTATCTACCTTATTTACAACCACACAGGGCTTAAGACCTAAGCTAATTGCTTTTTGAAGCACAAAACGAGTTTGTGGCATTGGGCCTTCAAAGGCATCTACAAGTAGTAACACCCCGTCAGCCATGTTTAAAACACGCTCTACCTCACCACCAAAATCAGCGTGACCAGGAGTGTCGATAATGTTAATCTTCATTCCCTTGTAGATCACCGATACGTTTTTAGATACAATGGTAATTCCACGCTCGCGCTCGAGATCATTATTATCAAGAATAAGGTCCCCCTTATTTTCATTCTCTCTGAAGAGTTGACAGTGATACATGATCTTATCAACCAAAGTAGTCTTGCCGTGGTCAACGTGTGCGATAATCGCGATGTTCTTGATGGTTTTCATAGAATACGTGCGTGTATGTGCCCTTAGGCGGCGCAAATATAGTTGTATTTTACACCGAGAAGTGAATAAAAAGTACCTTTGATACATTCAATGCTAAAACATCGCATTTTTTATGAAGAATTTCGACGTTCCTAACCTTAAACATCTTGAGTCCAAACAATTCTTTTTAATTGCCGGTCCTTGTGCTATTGAAGGAGAAGAAATGGCCCTTAGAATTGCCGAAAAACTGGTAACGATTACCGAGAAGTATAAAATCCCTTATTTCTTTAAAGGAAGTTTTAAAAAGGCCAACCGTAGCAGAGTAGACTCATTTACAGGAATTGGAGATGAAAAAGCACTGAAGATTCTTCGAAAAGTATCTGAGACCTTTTCAGTTCCTACCCTTACAGATATTCATAAAGAATCTGATGCAGCCCTGGCAGCCGAATATGTAGATGCGTTACAAATACCTGCTTTTCTCGTGCGACAAACCGATTTACTTACCGCAGCGGCAGAAACAGGCAAGGTGGTCAATTTGAAAAAGGGCCAGTTTATGAGCCCTGAAAGCATGCAATTTGCTGTTCAGAAAATAAGTGACGCTGGAAATCATAAGAGCTGGATCACAGAGCGAGGGTCAATGTTTGGATACCAAGATTTAGTCATTGATTATAGAGGAATACCGACAATGAAGCAATACGCTCCAGTAGTATTAGATGTC
>JAAZVG010000009.1 GCA_018623655.1 Flavobacteriaceae bacterium | reverse complement strand
TTTAACCCATTCTCAGAAAAAAACTTCTCTCCATTAAAAACTACAGTTAATCCTGGATTGAGATAAACATAGTTTTTGAGCATCCGCTCAACATACTCATCGCGATATCTAAAATTTTTGAAAATCGCTACATCAGGAACGTATTCGGTTCGTGTACCCTTTCGCTGTTTTGAATCCGATTGTATATCATTAGATAAAACACCTTTTTCAAATTCTGCATGACGTTCTTGATTATCTCTAAACGAACTCACCTTGAAGTAGGTTGATAATGCATTGACGGCTTTGGTACCAACCCCATTGAGACCTACAGATTTTTTGAAAGCACGAGTGTCATACTTTCCTCCTGTATTCATTTTAGAGACTACATCTACCAATTTACCTAGGGGTATCCCCCGTCCATAATCTCTGACGATTACACGTTGATCTTTGATTGAAATCTCAATGGTCTTTCCCGCACCCATGACAAACTCATCGATACTGTTATCAAGAATTTCTTTTAAAAGAATGTAAATACCGTCATCAGCACTTGATCCGTCACCAAGCTTACCGATGTACATACCCGGACGTAGACGAATATGCTCACGCCAATCTAGCGATCGTATATTTTCTTCTGTGTATTGGGTATTTGACATAGATTGATTAAAAGAACCACAATATACAGGGATACCCGAGGAAATAACGTCCTGAAGCCCTAGAAGTAATTAACAATAATGGGGTAAGTTTTACACATTAAAACGGAAGTGCATCACATCACCGTCTTTCACAATGTATTCTTTTCCCTCAACACGAACTTTTCCAGCTTCTTTTACCTTTTGTTCACTTCCATAGTGCTTGTAGTCCTCGAAGGCAATCACCTCTGCACGGATAAATCCTTTTTCAAAGTCAGTGTGAATTACTCCTGCGGCGACTGGTGCCGTGCTTCCCACCTTAATTGTCCATGCTCGCACTTCTTTTACCCCAGCTGTGAAGTAAGTTTCTAAATTCAAAAGTTTGTAAGCACTTCGAATAAGTTTTGCAGAACCTGGTTCAGAAAGTCCTATGTCTTCTAAAAACATTTGACGTTCCTCATAAGATTCTAATTCGGTAATATCTGCTTCGGTTCCGACTGCTAAAACAATTACCTCAGCGTTTTCTGAAGCAACAGTTTCTTTAACTTGTTCAACCATCGCATTACCAGTAACAGCTGCCGATTCGTCAACGTTACAAACATAAAGCACGGGCTTATCAGTTATTAATTGCAGTGAGTTAACGAAAGACTTATGGTCTTTATTTTCAAATTGTAAGGTGCGAATTGAATTACCCAATTCTAAACAACTTTTTAACTGATCAAGAATATCCTTCTCCTTTTGAGCCTCTTTATTACCTGTTTTTGCAGCTCTACTCACCTTTTCTAATCGTTTTTCTACACTTTCTAGGTCTTTAAGCTGCAGTTCAATATCAATTGTTTCCTTATCTCTTATCGGATCAACACTCCCATCAACGTGTACTATGTTGGGATCTTCGAAACACCTTAAAACATGAATAATTGCGTCTGTCTCTCTAATATTCCCTAGAAACTGATTTCCTAGACCTTCGCCTTTAGAAGCTCCTTTAACAAGCCCTGCAATATCAACAATTTCAACAGTAGCAGGAACCACTCTTTCAGGATTAACGAGTGATTCCAAAACCTCCAGGCGTAGATCTGGAACATTTACCACTCCAATATTAGGTTCTATCGTACAGAAAGGAAAGTTTGCGCTTTGTGCTTTTGCATTAGATAAACAATTAAAAAGAGTCGATTTTCCCACATTGGGCAAACCTACAATACCTGCTTTCATAAATAAGGGGGTTAGGAAATTTAATCGGGATGCATTAGTCGCTGCTTAGCTAGAAGCACCTCTTCAGTCTCTACAACATTTGGGTCAGGAACACAACAGTCTACAGGACATACGGCGGCGCATTGAGGTTCCTCATGAAATCCAACACATTCAGTGCATTTATCGGGGACGATGTAATAAAACTCGTCACTAATCGCCTCTTGAGCTAAGTCTGCATCAATAGTCTCACCCCGGTTGAGCGCCACCTTTCCTATCAGTTGGGTTCCATCACTATACCTCCATGAGTCTGCACCTTCATAAATTGCAGTATTTGGACACTCTGGTTCACAAGCTCCACAATTGATGCATTCGTCAGTGATAATGATTGCCATGATATGATGTATTACTTTTGTGCAAAATTAGCTACACTCTAGATAGTAAACAAATGAAGGTTCTATCATTAAATCAAAGAATCCAGGTCTTAGCAGATCTAGGAGAATTTTTAAAATCTGAGTTGAATAACGCTCCTTTCAACGAAGCTTTTGAAGACCTCTTAAACAAAGTAAACGGTTACAATCCTTGGTTTACTAAGAACAGCGTTTTACAAAGTCTGACGGCATGGTCTCATCTTTTAAATGCAAACGATTTAAACCAGTTTGTTAATACCTATAATCGTAATCTTTTTGAAAAAAAGATCGAAAAAGTAGTGCTACTTATTCTCGCAGGAAATATTCCACTTGTTGGTTTTCACGATGTAATCTGTTCCTTTTTATCCGGTTCAAAATCAATGATTAAGGTGTCGTCTAAAGATTCGCTTTTAGTGAACTATCTCATTAGACAAATAATAACAATTAACCCAGACACAACTGAATATTTTGAAATCATTGAAGGTAAAGCCACAGCGTTCACCCATGTAATAGCCACGGGAAGTACTAATAGCGCAAGATACTTCGACCACTATTTTTCTAAGTTTCCGCATATTATCAGAAAGAATAGGAATTCCCTTGCCATCATCGAAAAGGATACATCTGATATTGAAATGAAAAACTTAGCAAAAGATGTTTTTCAGTATTTCGGACTTGGGTGTCGTAACGTTACCAAACTATTTGTGCCCTGTGATTTTGATTTCGATCGTTTAAAAGATGCCTTTCAAACTAGTACCAATGTTATTAACCACAATAAATACGCTAATAATTATGACTATCACAAGGCAATAGCCCTAATGAATGGAGATTCATTTATCGACTTTGACTTTATTCTACTTCAAAATAAAGAAGCACTAAAGTCTCCATTAGGCGTCCTTCATTTTAGTGAATACCAAAACACAAGTGAGGTAGACAGCTACATAAAGCAGAACAGAGAACATATACAATGTGTTGTGTGCAGAGAACGTAATGATTCGAATCAAGTACCTTTTGGACAAACTCAGCAACCCAAATTATGGGATTTTGCTGACCAAATTGATACCTTGCAATTTCTATTGTCTTAACTAATGATTAAAACACACAATTTTGGTGCTGGTCCATGCATCTTGCCTGACACCGTTTTTGAAGAAGCGGCTGAAGCAGTTAAAGATTTTAATCATTCAGGCCTTTCTGTACTTGAGATTAGTCATAGGTCAAACCCTTTTGTAGAGATCATAGAAGAGGCTAGAGATCTCGTCTTAAAACTGATGGGGCTTACGAGCAAAACGCATACTGCACTATTCATGCATGGTGGAGCATCTTTGCAATTTGCTATGGCACCATATAATTTTTTAAATAATAGTGCAGGCTACATTAACACAGGTGTTTGGAGCAAAAAAGCCATAACTGAGGCAAAGAAGGTAGGTTCAGTAAGACTACTTTATGACGGAGAATCTGTGGATTATAAATCGGTACCCGATCATCAAGAATTGAATTCACTACAGACTTCGGGTTATGATTATGTTCATCTAACGAGTAATAACACGATATACGGAACTCAGTTTAAGGAATTTGGAACGATCGATAGTCCTACAATTATCGATATGAGCTCTGATATATTTTCAACCATCAGAGACTATAGTAAGTTTGATTTAATCTATGCTGGTGCTCAGAAAAATATTGGACCAGCTGGTACAACTGTAGTGATAATTAAGAAGGAGTTTATCGAAGGTATTAAAACGAACGATAGATTTTCTATGCTTGATTATCGAAAACATATTGAAGCTGAATCTATGTTCAATACCCCTACGGTTTTCTCTATTTATGCCAGTCTTTTAAATTTAAGGTGGCTAGAAAATAGATCAATTCGAGTGATTTCAGAAGATAACTCGAAAAAGGCTTCACTCCTCTACCAAGCAATTGATAAAAGCGCTCACTTAAAAGGTTATGCGGAAAAGACGAGTCGATCAGAAATGAACGTCACCTTTACTATTGAAAACAGTACCATTGCAGCGGCTTTTGATAAAAAGTGTAAAGAAGAAAATATTGTTGGCATAAAAGGACATCGTTTGGTTGGAGGATATAGGGCCTCCATGTACAATGCACTTCCTATCCAAAGTGTTCAATTGCTAGTCGACATAATAAGTCACATTGATAATGCCTAGAAAATCTTCAGTGATGAATCGATTAAAAGCCAAATGGGAGATTGAATCAAATGCCCAATTGATAATCATTTTCATTGTATTTGCGGTTACAGGAAGCACAGCGTCAAAAATAGCAGCCCCGGTAGTTCATTTTTTTGGAATCTATTCAGAAACATATCCAATTCTTTATTGGCCGCTACGGATTATTTTAATCTTTCCCCTTTACCAAGTTTTATTGATATTATTTGGTTGGATATTTGGTCAATTCAAGTTTTTCTGGACTTTTGAAAAGAAAATGCTCAAGCGTTTAAAAATTTTAAAAGACTAATCGATTTTCGAAGAGAAAAATTTTTCTAGTTTCTCGATTTTAGGATTGATTATCCATTGGCAATAAGGCTGCTCAGGATTTTCTTGATAATAATTATGGTGCTCTAGTTCAGCCTCGAAGAATTCTGTAGCCATTTTCACCTCAGTTACGATAGGTTTTAAAAACAGTTTTTCCTTCTCAACAAATTCAATCAGTTCATGAGCAGCTAATTTTTGTTCATTGGTGGTGCAATATATAGCACTTCTATATTGGGTTCCTTTATCATTTCCCTGAGCATTTAGTTGAGTTGGATCGTGGGTAGCTAAATTAATTTTCAATAACTCAGTCACACTTACTTTACGGGTATCAAATTCGATCTCAATGCATTCAGCATGACCCGTTCTTCCCGTACACACCTCCCGATAAGCCGGATTTTTAAAAAGTCCATCAATATAGCCGGGTTTTGTATTAATAACACCTTTGACTCTTTGAAATACAGCTTCTGTACACCAAAAACATCCGCTTGCAAAGTAAATTTTCTCTTTCATAATCTTTATTTTGCGTGAAGTTACATCACAGCAATGATTCTAAAAGGGTATAATTTACATAAGCATTACAATGATAAGACGGTTCTTAAAGGTGTTTCGGTAACAATCAATCGAGGTGAAATTGTAGCAATTACCGGGCCTTCTGGTGTTGGGAAAACGACATTATTAAACATTTTAAGTGGATTAGAAAATCCAGATAATCGATCTGATTCTAATCTTGTGTTACTCGACATTGATTTATTGGCATGTTCTGAAAAAACCAAAGCTGTGTATCGAAACAAGCAGATGGGATTTGTTTTTCAATTTCATGGATTACTCGACGAATTTAGTGCCCTTGAAAATGTAATGCTTCCTGGTAGAATTGCCGGAAGAAATTTAAATCAATTAGAAGAGCACGCAATTTCACTAATGCAGAAGATGAACATTTTAGAACAGAAGGATCAAAAACCAGCTACCCTTTCTGGTGGTGAGCGTCAAAGAATTGCGATCGCTAGAGCCCTTATCAACGAACCTGCCATTGTGTTTGCAGATGAGCCTAGTGGTAATTTAGATTCAGGAAGTGCAAGTCAACTTTTCGATATATTTTCAGAGTTACGCGATTTAACGGGAACAGCTTTTTTAATGGTAACTCATGATACAGAATTAGCTACAAGAGCTGATCGGGTTATAAAGCTTGAAAATGGCCAGACTATCTAAAAAAGATTTAAAACAATATTTAAACGAAAAGGCTGAGCAATACGAGTCATCAGAATTCTTAAAGACCGATCCTTTAGGAGTTGTTCACAGGGCGGAAACTAAAAAAGACAAAGAAATATTTGGGCTTATTACAGCTCTTATTGCATGGGGTAATCGAAAATCAATAATTAATAATGCAGAAAAAGTATTCGATATTCTTGAGCACCAACCGTACAACTTTATATCACAGCATACATCATCAGAAATTAAAAAGATTACAAAAGGTTTTGTTCATCGTACCTTTAATGAACGAGACCTTTCCTTTTTGCTTATTCGACTCAAAGAGTACTACAGCGCAAATGAAAGCTTAGAGTCTTTATTTAAATCAAATTCCCCATTCCTAAGTTCTGGCATTTTACATTTTAGAAATTTTATTTTGAGTGCGCCACATGAAAATCGTTTCGAAAAACATCTTGCCAATCCGTTAAATGGATCTGCAGCGAAACGAATAAATTTATACCTAAGGTGGATGGTTCGTTCAGATAAAAAGAAGGTCGATTTCGGAATATGGAACGAGATTAGTACAACTCAATTATCTTGTCCCCTAGATGTTCACACTGCAAGAATTGCAAAACAATTAGGAATACTAACCCGAAAACAAAATGATGCGAAAGCGCTTAAAGAATTAGATTTAAACTTAAGATCTCTCGATCCCCTAGATCCAGTAAAGTACGATTTTGCTCTTTTTGGAATTGGTGCCTTTGAACAGTTTTAGTACCTTAAGACGATTAAATTTTCCTGCTATGAAAAAGCTTTTTTTCTTTAGTTTGTTTCTTTCTTCAATACTTCTGAATGCCCAGCGCAGTCTTCCGTCAGATACACTAGTAGTTAAGGAAGATCGCATTCGTATAGATAATTCTTGGTTAGAATATACCGTAGAAGTGGGTACTCAACCGGTATGGGATACCGATGGTAGTGAAATTGCCTATTTACAATACACCTATTATCAAAAGAAAGTTGAGAAACAAGAAATAAGAGAAACAAGACCTTTAATAATGAGTTTCAATGGTGGTCCTGGTTCTGGATCGGTTTGGATGCATCTTGCTTACACAGGTCCGAAAGTGTTAACAATCGATGACGAGGGCTTTCCAATACAACCCTATGGAGTAAAAGATAATCCTAATACGGTACTTACTGATGCGGATATTGTTTTTATTAATCCTGTAAATACGGGTTACTCAAGAACCATTCCGCTCGATCCAAAAGAAGTTGATCGTTCAAAATTCTTCGGCATTGATGCTGATATCACCTATCTAGCGGAGTGGTTGAACACTTTTGTAACAAGACATAACAAATGGCGTGCTCCAAAATATATTATCGGTGAAAGTTATGGCGGAACCCGTGTAATGGGACTAGCTCGCACCCTTCAAGAGTCGCAATGGATGTATTTAAATGGAGTCATCATGGTTAGCCCTGCAGATTACCAAGTACTTCGAGTAGGGGGCCCTGTGTCAGAAGCTTTAAATGTTCCTTACTATACCGCTGCGGCACATTATCACGATAAACTACAAGGTGGTTTGAACAACCTTGAGTTAACAGATGCCTTGAAAAAATCTGAAGATTTTACCTTGAATACCTTAATTCCTGCACTTGCCAAAGGTGGTTCTTTAAAGGGGAGCGAACGAGATAAAATCACTGAAGACTTAGCTCGGTATACTGGACTAAGCGTATCTGAAGTTGCCGGACTCAACCTGAGTATACCAACTTCGTATTTTTGGAAAAATCTCCTTAAAGAGGAAGGTTTTACTGTAGGACGTTTAGATAGCCGTTACAAAGGGATCGATAAAGAAAAAATTGGAATGAGACCTGATTATAACTCAGAATTAACCTCATGGCTTCACAGCTTTACCCCAGCCGTAAATTATTATTACAATGAGGTTCTGGGGTTCAGAACCGACGTTAAGTATAATATGTTCGGTCCTGTAAGACCTTGGGAAGACGATCGGGTTAACACTAGAGAAGATTTAGGTGTAGCCATGGCAGAGAATCCGTATTTGAAAGTACTTTGTCAGTCGGGATATTATGACGGTGCTACTACCTACTTTAATGCAAAATATACATTATGGCAAATCGATCCTAGTGGACAATTTAGTGATCGCTTTAGTTTCAAGGGTTACCAGTCTGGTCATATGATGTATCTACGTGCTGCAGATTTAAAATCGGCGAATGAGGATTTAAGAGAATTTATTAATGAAAGTGCAGTAGGTTCTCAGTCTGCTAAATACTAAGGAAATTTATTTCCTAAATTTGCACTAAATCATCTCAATGAAGGATTATCTACTAAAAGCCTTAACCCTAATCTCAAAGGGGCATCCCTTCCACAATCAGTTAATAGATATTCGGATAAAAGGTGATACTATAGTAGAAATCGGGAAAAACTTATCACCTAAAACTGAAGATCTTATTGACTTAAAAGGTCAAATGGTGAGCGGTGGATGGTTCGATGCTGAAGTGGCTCTTAGTGAACCAGGTTATGAGGCAAAAGGGAGACTTTTAGATGATTTAACAAGTCTCTCAAAAAATGGTTTTACTCATATTGGACTCTTACCTAATACACTCCCACTGCCTGATAAAGGAAGTGTACTTTCTTATTTTAATCAGTTTAAAGACTTACCTATAAATGTTTTGCCATATGGAAGTCTAAGTTTAAATGGTGAAGGTAATGAGTTAGCTGAACTCTATGATTTGGATCAGTCAGGTGCAATTGCATATGTTGATTATAAAAAAGGAATAGCCAATACCGGTCTTATGAAGCTAGCGTTGCAGTATGCACAACCCTTCAATGGAATCGTTGGTGTTTTCCCTTGTGACCACTATCTTAAAGGTAAAGGAGTGATTCGTGAGGGAATAATAAGTACACGATTAGGTCTTAAAGGAATTCCGGCAATCGCAGAATCCATTCGAGTACAGAGAGATTTAGAATTACTGAGATATACAGGAGGACAAATTCATTTTATGGGGATTACTACCCTCGAGTCTCTGAAACTAATCAAAGAGGCCAAAAAAGAAGGACTACATGTTACCGCAAGTGTAGGTATCGGCAATTTATATTTTAATGAGGATAAACTTGAAGATTTTGATTCAAGATATAAGTTAAATCCGCCGATAGCTACTGAAGAAACACGGGTAAAACTTCTTGAAGCATTAGTAGATGGTACTATTGATTTAGTAGTTTCGGACCATTTTAATTGCAGTACCGAAGAAAAAAATCTAGAGTTTGAACTTGCCGAGTTTGGATCAAAAACAAAAGATTATTTTTTTCCTGCCCTATGTAAACTACTCGGAGAGCAAAGAACCGTTGAAATTCTGCATAGAGGTTATCAATTATTCCGATTGTCCGCTCCTGAAATAAAAGAAGGTGCAATCGCAAATCTCAGTTTCTTTTCAAAGAAAGAGAATTACATTGCCAAGGAAACAGATCCTCAAACCGAGCTATTTGAAGGCGAATCTTTCGATATCATAGCAACAGGAAGTTTTTTTAATGGAAAACTATCTTTGAGCTAGCCCGATTATGGAGCACCTCCACTATCGTTATAAACCTTCAGATAGCCCTTCAGAAGACTGCATTATACTTTTGCATGGTTACGGTAGCTCAGAAGAAGATCTTTTTGGTTTTGCAAGGTATTTACCAAAAAATTTAACCGTTTTATCGCTTCGAGCGCCCTATTCTACCGGGGTTATGGGCTTTGCTTGGTATGCGATTACCTTTGAGACTGATGGTACCAAATGGAACGACATTAAACAAGCTGAGGATTCACTAAAACAGATCAAAACAGAAATTGATTTTTTGAGAAAAAAATACGATTTGAATGGAAAGGTTCACCTCTTAGGGTTTAGTCAAGGCTGTATACTAAGTCTTGCCTTATGTTATCACTACCCGAATTATTTTGATTCGGTAGTTGGTCTTAGTGGATATTTGAACGAAGAGATCCTCCCATCTGAAATTAAAGAATTACCTAAAACAAACTTCTATCTCTCGCACGGTACAGAGGATCAGGTGATTCCAATAGAGTGGTCAAGATATTCAGCACAGAAGATGAAGAGTCAAGGCTTAAGTGTGGATTATCATAACTATCCAATAGGTCATCAGGTTCACCCAGACAACTTTCGTGATTTCCTAGCATTTTTGAATAATAACGTCTAGCGCGCCTCGCACTGTTCTAATTGGCTAGTTAATAGCTCTAATTTTCGCTGATAATTAACTGCTAAAAAAATGAGAATAATCAGCGTGAAGAAAAATAAATATCTAAAAATACTTTTACCCATTGTCTTATATATCTATCGTTAAGTTGTCATAAGCTAAGAAAAAACCGCTGGGTAGATTCTTAGATACTTCTTTGTGGAAACCCATTGTGTGACTTATATGGGTGAAATATGTTTTTTTTGCTCCGATACGCTTTCCGAGTTCTATTGCCTCATTTAAAGATAAGTGTGAATGATGAGGTTCGTTACGAAGCGCATTGATAACAAGAACTTCAAGGTTGTTCAGCAAATCGATTTGATCCTCTTCAATATGTTTTATATCGGTGATATAAGCCAACCTATCCACTTTAAAACCAAGAACTTGCATTCCTGCATGATCCACTTCAATTGGTAAAAAACTTAACTCATTGACCTTAAACGAAACGTTCTTATCTATAAAATTTTTAGTGATTTCAGGAACTCCTGGATAATGATAATCTTTATCAAATATGTAATCAAATCGCTGAGATAGTGCTTTAAAAACTTTAGCTGTAGCATAAAACTGCATATCACCCTGCCTAAAAAAGAAGGGTCGAATCTCATCTAAACCCATAGTATGATCAGCATGTTCATGAGTAATTAGAATAGCATCTAGGCGATCAACTGGGTTTCTAAGAAGTTGTTGACGAAAATCAGGCCCACAATCGATAATTGTATTGGTATCAGCTGTCCTAATTAAAACAGAACTTCGTAGTCGTTTATCCTTGTCATCTTTGCTTTGGCATACAGGATGATTACTACCAATAACTGGAATTCCTTGAGAAGTACCTGTTCCTAAAAATGTTAACTTAATGCTGCTCTTCACTCTATAAAATTAGCGTTAAATTTCTAAGCTTTCACTGGATTACTTGTTACCTTTGTAACGAAGCCTAGTTAAGTAATGAGTAGAATTGTTTTTCGAGAAAGTGAGTACGAGGTTGTCCCTTCAATACAGGACAAAACACTTCGTATTAATCTAAACAAAGATATTTACGGTTCTTTTGCTGAAATCGGTGCCGGACAAGAGACTGCACGACATTTCTTCAGAGCAGGTGGTGCATCGGGAACTATTGCGAAAGCAATGAGTGCTTATGATAAATCTTTTAGTGATGCAATATATGGAACCGAAAATGATGGAAGATACGTTACCGAATCAAGACTTCGAAAAATGCTATCACATGAGACTAATCTACTAGAACAACGTATCGATAAATCTCAAAATTCAGACTACCTCTTTTTCACATATGCCAATACTGTAGCAACAATTGATTTTTCAAAACGGTATAAAGGGCACGGTTGGTTAGGAATTAAATTTCAGCTAGAACCAAACCAAAAGGTTTACAACGAAATCATTTTACACGTTCGTTTCAAGCAGAATGAGGCAAGACTTCAACAGGAGACCTGTGGTATTGTTGGAGTTAATCTTATATACGGTGCATTCTACAAGCATTATGAGCCTAAAAAACTATTGAAATACCTCTATGATCATATTGATAAGGACACCCTAGAAATTGATATGATTAATTTTTCGGGGCCTCATTTTGAGCAGGTTGATAACCGTTTAATGAGTTTGCAATTGATAAAAAATAATATGACTGAGGCGGTAATGTTTGGTCCTGACGGCAATAACTTGCTACCCGCAGCATTACTTTACAAGAAGAATATTCTAGCATTAAGAGGAAGTTTTAGACCTGTAACATTGGTAAATATTGATATGCTCAATAAGTCGAGTAATATCTTCATGAACGAAGAGAAGGTAAATCAAAAAAACACCGAGGTTATATTCGAAATCACTCTTGACAACCTTAAGGCTCATGGGGATATCGACGAGATAGACTTTTTAGCCAGAGCAGAACTGCTAAGTTCTCTTGGACATACAGTAATGATATCGAAGTTTCAAGAATATTATAAGCTTGTCGAATATTTTCATAAATACACCAAAAACCGAATAGGTCTAACCATGGGACTCAACAATCTTATTGATGTATTCGATGAAAAATATTATCGCCATCTAAGTGGTGGTATCCTAGAGGCTTTTGGAAAATTGTTCTTTAAAAATGTGAAGGTGTATCTCTATCCTATGAAAGATCCAAGTACTGGGGACATCTTGAATAGTGATAATATCAAAGTGCACCCTCGAATGAAAGATCTCTATAAATTCTTTAAGAAGAATGGTAAGGTGAAAGATATCGAAGATTACGATGAGAACAACCTGAATATTTTCTCTCGAAAAATACTTCAAAAAATCGCTGATAACGAACCGGGTTGGGAAAAAATGCTACCCGAAGGCATTGCCGATATAATCAAAGAAAGAAATCTCTTCAAAAACATTAAGGTTTCCGAAGAGACTTTTCCCTATAAGAACATTTTATCCTAGGAGTTCGAGAATTTGATCAGCATGGTCTTTAGTTCTAACTTTTGCAATCACCTGGCTAATTAGTCCATTAGCATCTATAATAAAAGTGGTCCGGTGTAACCCATCGTACTCTTTTCCCATAAATTTTTTTGGACCCCACACTCCATATCCATCAATGAGTTGGTGCTCGGTATCAGCAAGCAAGTCAAAGCTAAAAGAATATTTCTCCTTGAACTTCATTTGTTTTGCCGGTGTATCCTCACTAACCCCAAAAACCTCGAATCCCTTTTTCTGTAATTCCGAAAATTTATCATTTAAACTGCATGCCTCTGCAGTGCATCCAGGTGTATTCGCTCTAGGATAAAAGAAAAGGATGTAGGCCTTTCCAGTTAAATCAGAACTTTTTACGAGGTTTTCATTTTGATTTAAAACCTGAAATTCAGGAGCCTTATCTCCTACTTTAAGTGTATTCATAACTATTTTTGTTATAAAGTTACCGATTTATGACTAAGAGTGAAAAAGTGGATTTCTGTATAGAAACCCTTGAAAAATTATATCCTGAAATTCCTATACCTCTTGATCACGAAGATCCCTACACTCTATTAATCGCTGTTCTTTTATCAGCACAAAGTACTGATGTACGCGTTAATCAGATCACTCCGCTTCTTTTCGAACGAGCCGACAACCCATACGATATGATAAAGATGAGCGTTGAAGAAATAAGAGAGATTATTAAACCGGTTGGATTATCTCCGATGAAATCCAAAGGTATACACGGATTATCTCAAATACTTATAGAGCAATATAAGGGTGAAGTACCAAACGATATGGAAGCACTAGAACAATTACCAGCCGTTGGGCATAAAACCGCAAGTGTAGTGGTTTCACAAGCATTTGGGGTACCTGCCTTTCCAGTAGACACTCATATTCATCGATTAATGTATCGTTGGGGGTTCTCTAATGGCAAAAATGTTGTTCAGACAGAAAGAGATGCAAAACGACTTTTCCCAAAAGAGAAATGGAATAATCTTCATTTGCAAATTATATGGTACGGACGCGAATACTCGCCGGCTCGAGGATGGGATTTAGATGCAGACATTATTACTAAAACCATCGGCAGAAAATCAATCATTAATCAGTATTTAAAGTCGAAATCTTGAAAGCTAGTCACATACGCATCAAAGGAGCACGACTCCATAATTTGAAAAATATCGATGTACGTATACCTCGGAATAGTCTTACCGTAATCACCGGTTTATCGGGTTCTGGTAAATCTTCTTTAGCTTTTGACACCCTTTATGCTGAAGGGCAACGCCGATATGTGGAAAGTCTATCAAGTTATGCGAGACAGTTCTTAGGAAAGTTAGACAAACCCAAGGTAGATCATATTACTGGTATAGCCCCAGCAATTGCCATTGAGCAAAAGGTGACCAACTCTAATCCACGTTCTATTGTAGGATCAACCACAGAGATCTATGACTATTTAAAACTCTTGTACGCTAGAATTGGAAAAACCTATTCTCCTATTTCTGGAGAGCCAGTAAGAAGAGACACGGTATCTGATGTTGTCGATTATATAATCTCACAAGGAGAAGGTTCTAAATGGCTACTTATTGCTCCAATAAACACGGGTGAGAAGAGAGAGGCTCATAAACTTGCCAAATTATATTCTGAGGCGGGCTTCGCTCGAGTGAAATACAACAACAAGGTTTATCGAATAGATCAACTACCTGAGAATTTTAAAGGAAATTTCGAATTGGTGGTCGACCGAATTATCGTCAGAAAAGAAGATGAGGATTTTAAAAATCGACTTTCAACAGCGGTTGACAACGCCTTTTTCGAAGGTAAAGGTACCTTACACATTGAATCGATGGATACTGATTTGAAACAGATATTCAATGATCGTTTTGAAAAGGACGGTATAACTTTCGATCAGCCTAGTATTCATTTATTTAGCTTTAATAATCCATTAGGTGCCTGTAAAAAATGTGAAGGATACGGCGATTTAATTGGCATTGACCCTACCCTAGTAATTCCTAATACTAGCCTATCAATCTATGAAGGAGCCATTGCACCATGGAACACCGATCGTTTCGTAAGATATAAGGATCAGCTTATAGCTAAAGCTGCATCTGTTGGTATTTCTATCCACAAACCCTGGTTTGAACTGAGTGATGAAACGAAACTGATTATTTGGAAAGAGCGAAAATTATTCACAGGAATTGATGGGTTTTTCGATCGTATCGAAGAGAAAAATTATAAAATTCAAAACCGAGTACTTCTTTCTAGATATCGCGGTAAATCAGAGTGTCCTGAATGTGAAGGTAAGCGTCTTCGCAAAGAAGCTTCTTACGTAAAGGTAGTAGATAAAAGCATTGCAGACTTACTACTGATGCCCGCAGAAGATTTACTGAGTTGGATCAAGAACATTGAATTAAGTGAACACGATAAAGCGATATCGGAGCGTATCATTATCGAGACCACTTCAAGGTTAGAGTACTTGGTAAAGGTAGGCTTAGGTTACTTGACGCTAAACCGAAAGTCTAGTACATTATCTGGTGGTGAAAGCCAACGAATACATCTTGCAAATGCTATTGGAAGTAGCCTTGTCGGATCAATGTATATTCTTGACGAACCTACTATTGGTTTACATTCAAAAGACACTCATCAAATCATTGAAGTATTGCAAGACCTAAGAGATTTAGGAAATACGGTGATTATAGTTGAACACGATGAGGATATCATAAAATCAGCGGATTATCTCATTGATATTGGACCATTAGCTGGTAGCCTAGGAGGCGAAGTTATAGCCGAAGGGCCACCTGAACAACTTTTGAAGTCAGACTCCCTTACCGTAAAATATCTAACCGGAAGATTAGAAATACCCGTTCCTACAAAGCGAATCAAACCCAATTATTTTATCGAAATCAAAGGAGCACGTGCTCATAATTTAAAAAACATTGATGTAAGTATTCCATTAGATTGTCTGACCGTGGTAACTGGGGTTTCAGGTAGTGGAAAGAGTACCCTCATTCGAGGTATTCTTTATCCTGCACTCTTGAAACATCTTCAAGGCCATGGACCTAAAGCACTAGAATACGATCATTTGGGTGGAAGTTTAAATAGAATTGAAGCCATTGAAATGGTAGATCAAAACCCCATCGGACGTTCTTCAAGATCTAACCCAGTCACCTATATCAAAGCATACGATGATATTAGAGAGTTGATGGCTCGCCAAAAAAGAAGTAAACTGAATCAGTTTAAGGCAAAACATTTTTCCTTTAATATTGACGGCGGACGCTGTGATCACTGTAAAGGTGACGGTGAAGTAACGGTAGAAATGCAGTTTATGGCGGACGTAGTGCTCACCTGTGAGGAATGTAAAGGAACTCGATTCAAAGAAGAAGTACTCGAGGTTCAATTTCAAGAAAAAAATATACACGATCTCTTGAAACTCACGGTACAAGAGGCCTACGATTTTTTTGAAACTCATGGTGAGTATAAAATTGCTAGAAAGCTTCGACCACTTATCGATGTAGGCTTAGGATATGTTCAGCTGGGTCAATCTTCTGCCACTTTATCTGGTGGTGAGGCTCAACGTATTAAGCTAGCATCTTTTCTCAGTAAGGGAAATAATAGTTCACGAACCCTTTTCATATTTGATGAGCCAACAACCGGATTACACTTTCATGATATCAAGCTTCTTTTAGATTCATTCAATGCTCTTATCGCAAACGGACATACGGTTATTGTTGTTGAACACCATCTTGATCTTATCAAGTGTGCCGATCATATTATTGATTTAGGACCAGTTGGAGGCCATAAGGGTGGACAACTTCTCGCCGTTGGAACTCCTGAAGAAATAGTATTATCTAAAGATTCGTATACCGCCGAATACCTTAAATCAAAGACTTAACAAATTCACGAAGCTTACCCTTTTGATTAAGGATCATTAGATGTATAACTAATAATCCGATGGAAACATACATTGCGAAAGCATCATATAAAATCCACGTAAGACTAGATAATACAATCAATAACACTGGCCATAAGTAGCTAGGGCTAAGAAGTGAAATTTGAAACCACCTCCATGCGAACCAATGTTTTAATAGGGAGAATACACAAAAAACTAGGGCCGTTGCAAAAGCAGCTCCCTGAAGACCGTATAAGGGTATCATCCAAATGTTGGTGAGTACCAGAAAAACAAACATCAAAATGCTTAAGACAAGGTATTTTGAATAAAATTTGGAGTATTGAAATAGTGGAGTAGTTAAGCCAGAAATAGAATCTACGAATTTGGCGAAGATTAAAATGGGTAGTATAGATAAACCCTTTTCGTAAGCTGTAGGAAGCAGTATTTGCATAAGGGGAAAGGCTGCCAATAACAACAAAACAATTAGTGAGCTAAGGTCCAAAATTTGATGATTAGCACTTCTTAATTCAGAAGTCTCATTAAACGAATTGTTATTAGCATTATAAGATCGGGCCATTTTAGGTCCATAAAGCGGTAAAAATCCACGAAATGGAATTGCTACTGTGGTTGCGATAAAAACAGCTACCGTATAATTTGCGACCTCTGAGGCAGTCATAAATTCAAAAAGCATCACTTTGTCTACCTCTAAAAAAAATAGACTTAGAGAGCTACCGAGCAATACCAGCAATGAGTAGCTAAGTATCGTATTCAACCTTAAACCTTTAAAATTAAAAGATGGTGTGATCCCTGATATTTTTAAGGCGGTTATCCAAATTAATAGGGCTCTGGTTAAATAACTTATTAATAAAAATAAAATAAATTGACTCCAATAAAAATCAAACCAGTAAAGATGAATAAGGTATAAAGTGATCAGTAGACGAGGGTATACTTCCTTTAGAAAAACACCAAAGCGCGGTTTAAATTGGAGCTTGGCCAGTGAAAAACCAAGTTCGAATAATCCCATTGACAGAGCTATAATCAATATGCTTATTAACTCATTTAGAGAAAGGGTTCTAATTGCATCGGAGTATTGGCCTAACCATTCATGAAACAAATACGCTATCCCAGATATAATAAAGGCAACTAAAAGGGTCAGTAGTATCGTAAGACCTAATAAACGGGATCGTTCGATTTTCGTAAGTGAATTATAAAATCGAAGTAAGCCTTGAGGCATACCTAGACTAATAAAAGGTGAGATAAGTGTAGCTGTGGCTAGAATAAAGGCAATCGTACCATATTCCTCAACACCAACCAATCGAGTATATAGCACGAGAGTGTTTAATGCTCCAAGAACAAAGCCAAGTAGGGTTAACCCGCTAGATTGAATAGAGATTCTATTCATAATACCTTCAATAGATTTACATATTGTTCAGCAGTATAAGAACGACTAAATAGAGAAATGTCATCATCCACAATCATATTTTGCTTTAAAAGGTAACTAGAAAACAATTGATCTAGATGCCCGCCTATCCCAGAACCCTTATCAGAAGTAACTAAATGAAACGAATGACCAGCTAAAATCTCGTGAACATCCCAATCTTTAGGACCAATTGCTAAAATAGGTCTTCTCGCTTTTAGATAGTTAAATAGCTTTCCAGGAATCGCATAGTTATATCCAGAGACCGAAGATTCAAGAAGCAGTAAACATGCAGCCTTTCTTTCTAAATGCTCGCAATATTCTTTAGTTTGATAGCCTAAATATTGAATGTATGGCTCTAGACCGAGGCCAGTCATAGTGTCTTTAACCTCCCTAGAGACCTCTCCGACTAGATATATTTTCAAATGAGACCTCCAGTCTTCATTGCTTTTTACTCTTTCACTGATAGTATGCCATAGACTTATTGAATTACGATGGGAAAAGAGAGACCCTGAATGAACCAAATAAAAACCTTCAGGCGGAAGCTTATTGTCGACTAGATTACCATCGTATCCATTGGTTATACATAAAATCTTTTTGCCATACTCTTTGTACACCTCTGATAAGTGTTTTTTTAACGCAAAACTTGTAGTAACTACTGCATCACTTTGGTTAATAATGGCCTTTTCAAAACGCTTGTGTTTATTCTTTGTTCTTTCAGTTAAAGGGAGTAGTTGTAAATATCCAAGATCAGCAATTGGGTCTCGTAAATCCGAAATCCATTTCACCCGGTCGAAAAGCGTTTTAAGTGTTAATCCTACTAAATGTATACTATGAGGAGGACCTGTAGTAATGAGGGTAACTGGACCGTCTATTTCCCTTTTCAGATAATGAATAACCGCCTTACTCCAATACAGACGAGCGTCTGGAAAGAAATAGTTAGCTCTTAACCAAAAGACTATTTTCTTCAGCCATGAACGCTGCTTGTTTGAGATTAAACCCTTAGAATAATTTTTCGACTTACCGAATGAAAGACGATTGATCCAAGTTAAAGGTTCTATAGATTGAACTTTTATCACACGATGATTAATTGAGATGGATTCAACTAAACTTTTATCCGTTTGTGGATAAAATGGCTTCTCAGGAATAATAACGGTACAATCCACTCCCATTTCTTGAAAACAATTGATAAGCGAAAGCCAACGCTGAACGCCAGGACCACCGGCAGGAGGCCAATAATAAGTTACTAGTATAATTTTATTTGGCTTTTCCACGATAGACAATAATAGCAGCTAACAAAAGAACCAGAATGCCAATTTGAGCGATAATTCGAACCCACAAGGTTTGTGACACAATCACTGGCTCAAAACTTAAGGTTATTTCCCCCTCACCTTCTGGAACAATTGCCCCCATAAAGGCATAATTGGTTCTATATATTTTGAGAGATTCACCATTACTACTTCTTAATATCCAATCCTTAGGGCTGGGTGAATAGTACCACTCTGAAAATACCGCGAATGCAGGTGAATCTAGTCGGTATCTATAACTTATCTGGTTCTCTTTAAACGAACGAACTTCTAAGACTTCAAGCTCACCAAGTGTTCGATTCTCTTCATAATCAAATGAGAACGGTTCATTAATTTCTATCGATTCTGATTGGCTGATAAGCGGTAGATTCAAAAAACTTTCTTTTAAAGAAGGTTGGTACTCAATTGATTTGGCTATCCATATAGGGCCTTTTGAATTTGCATAAATAGATGCATCTTTTCTTCCCTCCTTATCGCTAC
>JAAZVG010000086.1 GCA_018623655.1 Flavobacteriaceae bacterium | reverse complement strand
CAAGGTAAGAGATTGTTTAGAGCAGGCCACACTTGCTCCCAATAGTTCAAATCTTCAGTTATGGGAGTTTATACATATCACTGATAAGAGCTATAGTGATGCAATTACTGATGCCTGCCTCGGGCAAACAGCGGCTTCAACTGCTGATCAGTGGGTGGTATTTGTCACTCGACAAGCTCTGCATCGAAAGCGCGCTCAGTTTGTTCTCAATTTTGAAAAAGGAAATATTGACAGAAATAGCCCAGCCGCTCGAAAAGCGAAACGAATTGCGGTTCGAGAGACTTATTACGGTAAGCTCATGCCTTTTCTATACAGTCGTTGCTTTCGACTATTGGGGGTGTTCAGATGGTTATTGATAACTGTCATGGGATGGTTTAGACCTGTGGTTAGAGAGGTGACCGAAACCCATATGCGCGGGGTTGCTCATAAATCTTGTGCCCTCGCCGCGCAAACCTTTATGCTTGCTATGGCTGAGAAGGGATATGATACCTGCCCTATGGAAGGGTTTGATAGTCGTAGGGTAAAGCGACTTCTAAATCTTCCTAATTCGGCAAAAATCAATATGATTATCTCGTGCGGAATTAGAAAAGGAAATGAGGGAATTTGGGGCGAGCGTTGCCGTGTTCCTTTTGATGAGGTTTACAAACGAATTTAATCTTCACTAAGAAAAATTGATTCGATTGGAAGCTCAAATAGCTTCGCCATTTTAAAAGCAGTGTTCAAACTGGGATCGAACTTTTGTTTTTCAATCGCATTGACCGTCTGTCTCGAAACCCCGATAATTTCGGCAAGATTTTCCTGGGTATATCCTTTCTCTTTTCTGAGTTCTTTTACCCGGTTATTCATGAGTACCGTTTTGTGTTAATACCCATGGCAACTCCATAGGTAATACCGATGATTCCAACCAAAATACCAATTTCTGCATCAGACTGAATAATATTTTTCTGATCTAATAAAGAATAGGTCAGGCCTACGATTACCGCGACTCCGAGGGTCAGAGCCATAGCCTCAAGGTGAATTTTACGTTCTAATTCATCGTAATGATTGTAGAGATTTCGATTCGCCCATATCATTAAGACTCCGTTTAAAAAGTTTAGCACGATCGATGCGATCGTCAGAGAACTATCTGCTGCCCAAATAAATTCAGGTCCAAAAGTGGCTAAGGCTAAAGTCACCACCCATGTCCAAGTCCATATTGCTAATTGGGTCATTCTCTTTTTACGTTCTTCTTTCATTTTGTAAAGTTTATTTGACAAAAGTAATTGTTTTTGTTTTAATGTCAAGTTTTATTTACATTTTATTTTATAGCTATTCGGTTGATTTGATTTCTTTCATTGTAAATTCGCGTACAAAGAGGGTGTTTAGCTCAGTTGGTTTAGAGCGCTACCTTGACAGGGTAGAGGTCACAGGTTCGAATCCTGTAACACCCACTAAAGGATAAGAAAAACCCATGCATTTGCATGGGTTTTTCTATTTAGACTTCGGGGTCTAAAGGAAAAGAAAAACACGTCCTCCTGTTTGATTCTCGATCGCCTTCTTTTGATCAGGGGTATTGGCTTTGGCTAGGAGTAATTTACAACCTTGTTCTTTAGATGCTTTGGGTGCAATAACTACCCAACGCTTCTCAGGTGACATCGGAGTATCTTCTAATAACTCAAAACCAAGGAGCTCGGTATAGTAAGATAGGGCTTTATCGTATTCATCTACTAAAAGAGTTATTTGACCTAAGATGTTTTGTATTGTTTTATTTTTCCCAGATCGTGTAGCCGGCTTGAGATTTAATTGCATTCCACCCACTTGGTGCTGAATAGCTTCCGGGGCCGATTTTAACCAGTAGTTTATTGTCGATGGAGGCAACATAATAGCCGCCAGATCCGTTTACGGCGGTGATTACCTCGACGGTGCTTTCAGCGGTTATACCGGCGGCTTTTCGAATAGCGATAAGGTCATTAATCTCAGATTGAAGCCCTCCTGAAGTGTCGGTAAAAAAGTAGTGATATCCCCAAACCATGGGAATGCCTGGGTGTGTGAGTAGATAAGCATATCCGTTCTTGATGTGATTCAAGGAGCTGCTGTATAGGTTGTCACAATCACCTCGGTTGACACACCCCGTATCGTGGTTGTCGAGAAAGGTGATTGACTTCGATCCGTATCCGATTGAAGCTAAAGAATGACCCTCCTTTAGACGATTAAAATTTTGGTCGATGAGCGCTTCTTTCAGTTTGTATTTAAGGGCGAAATCAAAGGCTTTAGACGTACTTGTTGTCGCTGAGGTCCCGGTGGCAGCGGTTGCGTCAATCCATTTTTTTATTTCTTGAAGATTACCATCCCAAAATTCTCCAATTGTGATGTAGTAGGAGGTTGAGGCGTTGTATTCACCTACATACTTCGCTGGGAATCCTTTGACAAAGTCATAGCGCCATGAGTCGAACCCAAGACCTTTTAGGCGCTGCAGATAGTCTTTAAGTCCGTTTTGAACTTCTTCACTTTGATGATTGAGGTCTCTAGCCCCTCCCCATCCAAGACCCTCATCTTCAGGGCCGCAAGGTTTCGTGCCAAATGCATCAGGGTTAGTAAATCCTTCATCGTCTACGCAGATTGACTCACAAGACCATGCTGGCTCGGTGAAGTCGGTCCAAGTCGAGGTTCCTACTCTATGATTGAAAACGAGATCAGCAATCCCGTGCATTTCTCTTGATTTCATAGCGTTTAAAAGCGACTCGAGTTCAGTTTTACTGCCATGAAGTGAATTAAAATCGAAGAGTCTTCTTGGGTGATACCCCATGCCCTCACCTTCGCTCACGGGTGGTAGCCAAATGCCATCAATATGGGCATTTGAAAGTGTAATTACTTTGCTTTCTAGAAATTGATAGAACGATTGCGATCCAATCTTTGAGTCGTTAAAGCTATCCCACCAAAACCCTTGTAAAAGCACGTCATTGAGTGGATTATTATCTGCGTAAGAACTGGTTCCCTGATCGATAGGAGGTTCATTGCCTCCTCCATTGTTAGTGTCTGGAGTTTCTGTAGAATCGCTGCTGCATGCCGTTAGAAATAGACTGGCTAGGAAAATAGCACTTAATCGTTTCATGTGTTGTTGGTTGTAATAGACTTCTAATTTAGGCTTATTTCTTTAGCAAATTCAGCGAAGTGGTATCCTTCATTCTCCAGTTTCACTCTGATGGGGTGATTCTTATCACGTACAGGATTCGTATGATTGAAGTGGGTGAACCAGACCTTATTTTTTTCAGTTTTTGGTAAAGATTCTAGAAGGGCTATCGTTTCACTGATAAACGGATGCGGAATTTCAGACATGGGTCGTTCTATCTCTCCTTCAGCTAAGAAGGTACCGTCTATGATCGCATAATCAATCGATTGAATAAGTTCGATAATCGATTGGTCCCATACGTTCCATTTATCGATATCTGGTAAATAAAAGGCCGTTTTGTTGACGCCTTTGATAAGGTATCCGACCGTTTCAGAATATTCATCGCGATGAGGCACCTGTATTGGAGTCACTGAAATCGTTTCTAGATTCTCAGGTCCGCTTAATCTCTTTACTTCAATATTATTAAGTTGAACGAGTTGATCCCAAGGGCCATTATTTTCAAGAAAATCAGCCATTCGCGGCATGGCATAAACAGCTAGGGATCTTTCGTTAGAGGCCTCCCTTCCGATATGCATCAACCCGGTGTAGTGCCCCATGTGAGCATGCGTTAGAAACACTCCTGAGAGTTTCGTTTTAGATTGTTTCTGCAGAAAACGAGCTTGATGCGTAAAGTCTGGAGTTGCGTCAAAAAGAAAAGCTTCATCTTCTGAGTAGACCCCAATGCTTGCAACATACTCATTAGGCCTTTCAATAAGACAACAGCTCTTATCACAATTGAATTGTGGAGCACCTGCATCTTGAAGGTTACCGAGAAATACGAGCTGCTGGGCCGAGCTGGGTAACGATATAATAAAGGCAATAAGAATAAGTAAACTTCTCATGATGCTGGTTTTAAGTGCTTTTAAGGTATGATAAATCCTAAGAATATTTCATTACATTGAGGCAAATTCACGTTTATGAACCACCTAGCGATACGTTCGATTCTACTCTCTTGTGTTCTTGCTTTTCAAGGGGCCCAAGTAATAGCTCAACAGCATGATTCTGAATATGAGCAACTAATTAAGCAGTATACAACTGATGATCGATTCTATCCCTCATCGGTGGCAAAAATTGTTGACCATGCTTCAATTTCATCTCCATTAGATCATTTTGGAACTATTATAGGAGCGCCCATGATTATGCACAATACCACAGAGATATATGGGTATTATAAGCTTCTCAGCAAACAATCAGATCGTTTGATGGTAGAGCAGGTAGGAACTAGTGAAGAGGGCCGAGCGATTCAATTAGTTGCCATCTCAGATGCTGAAAACTTGACAAATGCTGAAGCCTATAAATCGATGCTGAGAGAATTAGCTGATCCACGATCAACTGATGAGCAGCGAGCTAAAGAAATAGCTATTGAAGGAAAGAGTGTTTATTATTTAAACGGTGGAATGCACTCTACCGAGATGGGTTCTCCTGAAATGCTGATGGAGCTCGCCTATCGACTCATCACCGATGAATCAGATGAGATTAAACACATCCGAGAAAATGTCATTGTACTCATTAATCCAGTTTCTGAACCTGATGGTAGAGACAAGCAAGTCGATTGGTATCACAGGTATTCAAAACACCGTGAAGAGTGGAATGATGGCTTTCCTCGATCTACGCCTTACTGGGGTAAATATGTATTTCACGACAACAACCGTGACGGGCTACAAATTAGTCAGGAGATCACTAAGAATATTTTCAAGATTTTCTATGATTGGCATCCGAATGTGATGCTCGATTTGCATGAATCAGTGCCATTGCTTTATATATCAACAGGTACGGGCCCCTATAACGATAATGTTGACCCAATAACGGTTGGAGAATGGCAGACTATTGCGAATTATGAAATGACGAGTCTCTCTGCTCAAGGTCTTCCTGGAGTATTTCACTGGGCCTTTTATGACGGATGGTGGCCGGGATACGGAGTTTGGGTAGCTAATACGCATAACTCTATCGGTCGCTTTTATGAAACCTTCGGAAATGCGGGAGCGAACACTTATTTAAGGGATCTCACAAAGAGCAAATATGCAGGGGATCCGGTTACTTCGAGGGAGTGGTATCGTCCTGATCCTGCTTCGGGAATGGTGAATTGGTCGGCGCGTAACAATACGAATTATATGCAGGCGGGGGTGCTTGCTTCACTTACTTATGCTGCCGATAATCGTTCAGGTCTTTTGAAGAACTTCTATAAAAAGGGACAGAACAATGTCGCCTTTGGATCAAAAAATAAGATCAAACAATTTAGAGTACTGAAAAACCAGAAAGACCCGGTAAAAGCGGCCTATTTAATTAATCAATTGATGGCTCAAGGGATTGAGGTACATGAGGTAATTGAAGGGGAGGACAAGGGAGATTATCTGATTCGGCTGAATCAACCCTACAGCAAGCTTGCGTATGATTTACTCACTGAGCAGAACTATCCGAAAGATGCTAAGTTTCCGCCTTACGATGCTATTGCCTGGACGCTTGACTTGCTTTACGGTGTTGATGTTGAACGAGAAGATCAGTGGCATGCGAACCCCTCGACGCTTAAACTTCTTACCGAAAATGTGTTATATAGCGGAAAGGTTGAGGGAACTTCTACCACTTATGCCATTAATTACAAGGCCCAATCAAATGTAGTGCCTGCCTTATTCGATTTAAAAGGAACAACTAAGGCCTATGTAATCGATAGTTCTAAGCAACTCGGGGAACAAATGCTAGCCCCAGGTTCGATTATTATTGAGAATCTTGGCGCTAAAAAAGCGAATGAGTTGGCTTCAAAATTCGGTCTTGATTTGATTTCGATTAACGAACCCATTAGTGATAAACGACTGGTGAATCTTCCTAAAATTGCTGTTTATCACAGCTGGACAGACACTCAAGCAGAGGGCTGGGTACGCTATACTTTTGAGCAGTTAGGAGTGCCTTACACGAGCATTGATAAGGATGATTTAAAAGCGGGTCGATTATCAAAAGACTTTGACGTAATTGTGATTCCGCATTTTAGAAGGGGGATGACACAGTTTGTACATGGGGTAGACGAGAAGTTTGGACCAATGCCTTTTACAAAAACAAAAGAATATCCTTCACATGGGTATCCCGATCAAACCGATGATATGACTGGCGGGCCAGGCTTCGATGGCATCAACAATCTCAATGAATT
>JAAZVG010000085.1 GCA_018623655.1 Flavobacteriaceae bacterium | reverse complement strand
GGTTTAAATGAATACTTTTTACAGAAATGATTTATGATTAAAACAGAATTTCCACTTTGTTCCCCTGCAGCAACTTGTAAATGCGCGATTAATTTTTGATAAACCAAACGTAAATCATCAACAGAAGGGGTTTGAGCGATGATACGATTCTTTAATTGCTCAATGCTTTTTGAAGTGATTAATATTTCTGCTGAGGCTTCCTTGTGATCTCTTCCCGCCCTGCCAATCTCTTGATAGTATTGAGCCAGGTTTTCAGGTAAATCGAAATGAATGACACTGCGAACATTTGGTTTATCGATACCCATTCCAAATGCGCTAGTACTTACCATTACCTGTACCTTATCAGCTATGAAATCATTTAATCTTTGAGTTTTTAAACTTTCATCAATACCTGCATGATAAAAGGTCGCGTTAACCTCTTTTTCCACCAACCATGTACAAAGCTTTTCGGCTCCTTTTCTACTTCTCGTATATACAATAGCACAACCCGTTGTTAATCTATTTAGTCTTGCAAGAAGCATTAGTGGTTTATCTTCATGATGATAAATGCGAATTGCTAGATTCTCTTTTAGTACGGAGCCTATAACCTGTTTGGGTGCATTTAGCTTTAGGTTAGTTACTATGTCTTCAATTACCTCTTCAGTGGCTGTTGCTGTTAGCGCAAGGATAGGTGTATTGGGAAAGAGGTCTTTTAGTAGAGATAGACCTCTGTAACTCGGTCTAAAGTCGTGTCCCCATTCTGAAACGCAATGAGCCTCATCTACAGCAATTAAAGCTATTTCTAATTCTTTTAAATAATTTTGAACAATTAGATTTGATAGACGTTCAGGCGAAAGGAAAAGATAGTGGTATTTGCCGTACTTTAAATTATCTAATCGCTGTATAATAGTTTCCTGATTGATAGCTCCAAACAAGCCAATAGCTTTAAAATCACGATTTTTAAGTTGATTAATCTGATCTTCCATCAAAGCGATTAGAGGAGAGATAACAATGCAAATTCCTTCAAGGACAAAACCTGGGAGTTGATAGCAGATCGATTTACCAGCACCGGTCGCCAGAAGACCGAAAGTATCATTTCCCGCGAGGGTACTTTCAATGATTGTCTTTTGGTTTGGATGCAATTGCCTAATCTGCCATCGTTCTAAAGCAATTTTATCAATGTCTGGCTTTAATTTCAATCTTCTAAGGTTTTAAGTATGAAATCAGCTCGCGACTCAACAGTTGTTTGAGGAACGATATTAATTTCATATCCGAAATAAGAATAGGAGTTTTTTAAAACCTTATCAATAAGTAAAACGCTTTTAAACGTTTCTAATCGCGTAACATCATTAGAATAAATAGCTTCCCAAGGTTCAAAATAGTACAGTTTGTCGTATCTATTTATGTTACAGATATCTATAAATTGGCGAGGGTATTCTTGGTTAAAATGATCCATATAAGCGAGTACATCCACGATACCTCGATCAAAAAAAGTATGCTCCGCTCCTTGACTTAAGAGCTTGTTTAATCTCAAATTTAAAAGTGTTTCATTAAAGGGAATAGGATCATCAAGAGCCTCTAGAGGGTTTTCAAAAACACCTTCTTTATCGTTCAATAATAATGCGGTATGGTCTCTAATTACTTCGTGTTCAACATGTAGCCCTCTTCTTTCAAGCTCTAGGATTACGCTGGTTTTTCCACTTCCAGCTGCACCACTTAAGACTATTTTTTTCGTTTTACGCATTACTGTTCGATATCTTTGTCAAAAATACACCGAAATGAGTTCTACCTCCCAAGATGAATTTTATAAGAGTCTGAAAGAAAAATTAGAGAGTGAAACTTCTTGGCCTTCAATTTATCTCTTCAAGTTTATTGTAAAATCAAGCTCTAAGTCGTTAGAAGAAGTAATTGCTGTTTTTAATGATGTAAAAGATCAGATAGAATTAAAACCCTCTAAATCGGGAACTTACACCAGTATTAGTGTGAAAACATTAATGCAATCCTCAGATACGGTTATTCAAAAATATAAGTGTGTAGGTGAAATTGATGGGGTAATTTCTTTATAAGCCCAAGGATATGTGTATTTTGCGTAGTATATGAATTTAGAAAGTTTAGATCACTTACAGTACAATACAGAGCGTAACGCTCTTATTATTCCTGAAAATGGAAGGCATTTTCAACAGATGGTTGATCAAGCCATTCAAATCGAAGACCGCGATGAGCGAAACAAAGTAGCTCAATCGATTGTTGATAATATGGGGAATCGTCAGCCGCATTTGCGTGATGTGCCTGATTTTCAACATAAACTTTGGGACCAGCTTTATATTATGTCGGAATTCAAACTCGATGTGGATTCTCCATTTCCAAAACCATCTGCTGAATTACTAGCCCAGCGTCCCGAATCATTGGCCTATCCACAAAATTTCCCGAAGTATCGGTTTTATGGCAACAATATCAAACGTATGATTGATGTTGCTGTTGGATGGGATGATGCAGAGAAGCGCGAAGGTTTCGCCTATGTTATTGCGAACCATATGAAGAAATGTTACTTAAACTGGAATAAGGATACGGTTGATGATCAGGCGATTTTTGATCATCTGGAGGAATTAAGTGGAGGAGTTCTCAAATTGACTCCTAAAGAAGATAAGCTTATTGATAGTGAAGAAATACTTAGAAACCGAATTAATCGACCCGTAAAATCTCAGTCAAGAAAAAATCACAGAAATAATCGCTCAAAAAAGAAATAGTGAATTATGTCTAGCTTCATTATAGAAGGAGGTCAGCCTCTGTCTGGTACAATAACTCCGCAAGGAGCAAAAAATGAAGCATTACAGATTCTATGTGCTGTTCTTCTAACGCGGGAAAGGGTTGTAATAGAGAATGTCCCCGATATTGTCGATGTCAATAAACTAATCAATATTCTAGAAAAATTAGGAGTAGATGTAGACAGAATCTCAAAAGATACTTATGCATTTACTGCTAATGATGTAAATGTTGATTACTTGCAATCTGAGGCCTTTAAAAAAGAGGGTGCTAGCCTTAGAGGCTCGATTATGATTGTGGGTCCCATGCTTGCGCGTTTTAAAAAAGGATATATCCCTAAGCCTGGCGGTGACAAAATAGGTAGACGTAGATTAGATACTCACTTTGAAGGATTTATTAAGCTTGGCGCTAGTTTTCGATATAATGAAAAGGAATTTTTCTACGGTGTTGAGGCAGATGAGTTAAAAGGTTGTTATATGCTTCTGGATGAGGCATCAGTAACTGGTACTGCTAATATCGTTATGGCGGCAGTTTTAGCTAAAGGGACTACCACTATTTATCATGCTGCCTGCGAGCCCTATTTGCAACAATTATGCAACATGCTTGTTCGTATGGGTGCTAAGATAGAGGGGATAGGATCAAATTTACTTACTATTGAAGGCGTTAAATCTTTATCAGGAACCACACATCGGTTGTTGCCTGACATGATTGAAATAGGTAGTTGGATTGGTCTTGCTGCTATTACGAAATCAGAATTACGTCTCAAGAATGTTGCGTGGGAACAATTAGGACAGCTACCAAGGGTTTACGAAAGACTCGGTATTACCCTTCTGAAAGAAGGCGATGACATGATCATTCCTGCTCATCTTAATGGGTATGAAATTCAGTCATTTATAGATGGTTCGCATATGACTATTTCTGATGCGCCATGGCCAGGATTATCACCAGATGTTTTATCCGTCTTATTGGTTGTTGCTACTCAGGCAAGGGGCTCGATTCTTATTCATCAAAAAATGTTTGAGAGTCGATTATTCTTCGTCGATAAACTAATTGATATGGGAGCACAAATTATTCTCTGTGATCCCCATAGAGCGAACGTTATAGGTCTGGATTTTACCTCTTCTCTTAGAGGTTCAAAAATGAATTCACCAGATATTAGAGCAGGAATGGCACTACTTATTGCTGCTTTGTCTGCTAAAGGAACATCGCAAATACAAAATATTGAGCAGATTGATCGTGGATATCAAGATATTGAACAGCGATTACAATCGATAGGGGCAAAGATCAGACGAGTCGACTAAATTGCCTTTTCAATAAGCATATTTCGTACTTCATTAAAAAAAGGATTGGTCAGGCGACTTTGAGTTTTCAAAGCTTGTGAGTCTTCAAAAAAAGTGTCTATTTGCGCTAATTTGATTTGTGCTGAAAGCGCTAGGTTGCCGTAATCGTAGAACGCCATACTCCATTTATTAAATAATCGTTCGGCTTTCTCTTCGGTTTGAATTACTTCGATATTTTTATGGCGAGGATCTGATTCTATTAGTGAAAACAAACGATGCACCTTTTCCTTTTCGCCCTCTAATAGTTGCAAGAAGCGGCGATTGTGAAAAAGTAGGCATCCCGTTATGTCGTGCTCGGCGTTCAAGTCTCTAGCAGCACTAAGCATTTGGTATACTGCTGAGTTGCTAAAACTTTCCTCAGCTACCGAGCGGTAAATCAGAGAAAACATAGGTTAGGTTCTGTTCTAAAGGTAGTCTAAATTATTGATTATCAACTATTTTTCTGCATAAATCGTCGTTTTGTCAGGATAAGTTGCAAATCTGATTGGCTCTGATCCATGAGTCATTTCTGCCTTTGGCCATGGCCATCCTCCGAATTCGGTAATGCGGTACTTTGCAATAACTGATTCAATTTCGTGACTTTCATTCATTACGAAGGGCCCGTATTTTGCGACTGGTTCATTAATGGGTTTACCTTGCATTAAAATGAGGTAGACCTCTTTTTTGGATGAATTTGTCAGAGTGACCCTATCGGATGCCGCCAATTGCAGGCCTTCATTCTTCACTAAATTTTCCCTGCCGTAGATAAGTTCTCCACCATCGTATAGATAGAGGTTACGATAGATGCCTGGGTGCGCTTTTTCGAGTGAAAGTGTCGCTCCTGGGTCTAGAATGAATTGTGCAACTACTAAGTGATTATCGGGATTAACAGCCCATGAATTTGGTGGGCATTTGTGTTGTTTAAATCCGCCATGTGATCCATAGATTAATCGGGTAAAAATGCCTTCCTCTTTCCATTTAGGTAGTTCGTGATCCCAGATCATTTCGAAATGTGGGTCTGTGTATTTGCTAGCTTTAGGAAGATTAAGCCAGATCTGAAAAAGTTCTAGTTTATTTGATTTTTCGGTATTTAGTAATGGAAACATTTCACTGTGCTGAACTCCGCTACCAGCTGTCATCCATTGAACATCGCCTTTACCAAAACGTGCTTTAGCCCCGAGCGAATCGCTATGATCGATATATCCTTTAGTCACTAATGTGATCGTCTCGAAACCGCAATGGGGGTGATAGGGGAATCCAGGCACTGATTTCCCGTGATACATTCGAAAACCGTTCTTTATTATAAAATCACTTCCTAAAGCTCGATCGCTTACGAATTCTCTATCGATCCCCTGTTCGGAGTTGCCTGGGGGATAGTTATCATTATGATGTGCACAGAACAAAAAGGGATCTTGTGTAGGCCAAGGAAAACCCATACCAAACTTTTTCATAGCTTTAGTTTTTCTTCAAATTTAGGGGCTTTGAAGGTTTATTACCTTAATCGATATGAATAAAAAAGCCTCCATATAGAGGCTTTAATTTGTTATTGATTAATTGGTGGCGGGCCATCGGGCACAATAGCCTTGTAAATTGTATTGCCTTTTCTTTCTTTATACTCAGACTTCACTTGTTCTACCCATTTAGGATTTTCAAAAAGATCAACCATAGTCATTCCCATAGCCTTTGCAGCGTAGGTCATCCCTTTATGTCCGATACTCATACCTCCACAAGCAACAACCGCCCAAGAGTGCCAAGGCGTTCCTTTTGGAGCAGTGGTTACCCCTAAGTTTATATTGGCTACATTCCAGCTAACATCCCCAACATCAGTAGAACCTCCTCCTGGATGCTCAGCGGTTGGTAGTAACGGGTTGATTGCAGCGTCCATTCCTACTTGCTCTTTTCCTGTTTCTTGTTGAATACGCTTACCAAAGGCAATTTCATCTTCGGTATATTCGATAGGGCCCAAGAGCTCTAAATTAGATTGCATAATTTCACCACCACGTCGATTCACTAGCACTTCATAAATACCAGAAATAAGTGAAATTTTATAATCTACATCGGCCATAATTGCCGCACCTTCAGCCATTTCTTTGATTCGCTCGTAAACAGGCATCATACCCTCTCTCTTTGTATCTCTAACACGCACCCAAAGTTTGGAGTAATCAGGAACTACATTCACTACCTGACCTCCATCTTGGATGTGATAATGTATTCTGACAGTAGGTTTTACATGCTCACGGTAG
>JAAZVG010000084.1 GCA_018623655.1 Flavobacteriaceae bacterium | reverse complement strand
CGTTATATGTAACCTTAGAACCTTGCTCTCACACAGGCAAGACTCCTCCTTGCTCATTAGCTATAATTCGAAGTGGTATTCCCAAAGTGGTGATAGGATGCCTAGATCCCAATCCAAAGGTTTCAGGAAGGGGTGTGAAATTGTTAAGTGATGCAAAAATTAAAGTAATAACCGGTGTTCTAGAGAATGAATGCCGTGAGGCGCATCGTCATTTTTTAACCTCTCAAAACCTACAGAGACCGCATATCACTTTAAAGTGGGCAGAATCAAAAGACGCATTTATCGCCCCATCTAAAGAGAAACAACTAAATCCAAAATCGTATTGGCTATCCCATTCCTACTCGAAACAATGGTCTCATAAATTACGTGCTCAATCGATGGGGATTTTGATTGGAGCAGAAACAATGCGGCTAGACCAACCTTCATTAAACACAAGATTATGGAAAGGAAAAGATCCCGTTATATATGTTCTAGGGGGTAAATTCTCAGATATTCCAAATGCTTGGTTCAAAAAGAAAACTCCTATTTTTCAGTTTACACAAACCCCTGAAAAACAAAAAACAAGGATAACACAAATCAAAATAAACGATTTATCAAAATCTGTTGATATTCTACTTAGGCATTGCGAAAAACACCAAGTACAGTCCTTACTTATTGAAGGTGGCACTCAAGTGATCAATCAGTTCTTAACTCGAAATTTGTGGGACAAGGCAATTATATTTAAAAGTCTTTCTTTATTACATGATGGCGTTAAAGCTCCGTTCATTGATCAAAGACCAATTGAAAGCATAAAATCTTCAAAAGACCACGTCCTAATATTTAGAAATTCCTCAACATAGATGAATTTTTCTGAATATATAGAAGTAAGTGAAAATACCGGACCCTTCGTTTTTAAAGATCGTGGAAGTAAATTTTATGGTTTTGCTGCTCCATTTAATGATCTAGAACACTTTAAATCACTGACTGATAATTATCGATCAATGTACCCAAAAGCGAATCACATCGTTTCAGCATACCGAGACAAACCAGAAACTAACCAGTCATTTAGCACAGATGACGGAGAACCAAAGAACAGTTCAGGACCTCCCGTTTTAAGTCAAATTATTCAACATAACTTGTTTAATACAGCTGTATTTGTAGTAAGAGAATTCGGTGGCACACCACTTGGTATATCAGGTTTAATAAATGCCTATAAAGCAACGGCAAACGGAATACTGATTCAATGCGAAAAATTAAAAATTACACCTTCTAAATCCTACCGGGCTCGAGTTAATTATGGAGATAAAAAAGGGTTCGTTGGGATCATTGAAAAACACGGTGGTAAAATTGTAACATTCAACTACTTAGAAGTGATTATAATTGAGCTTAGTATTCCGCTAATAAATGAAACTAATTTCTTTTTAGAATTGAAAAATAACAAGCGGTATTCGAATCTGCTTATTTATGAATCAAATCGAGCAAACTAGGTGGTATTTTTATGGGTTTAAATGTATTAGAATCTGTAGCCACCAAGGTCACCTTGCCCTCAACTAAAAGTTTGTCGTTTTGATCGTAAATATTATTTTCAAACACCAATGATGCTCCACCAATTTTTTTCAATTCTGTGACAACAAAAAGGAGTTGATCATATCGTGCTGGAGACTTGTAATTCACCCTAATATTTACTACCGGCAACAACACCCCAGAATCTTCTAATCTCGCGTAGTCTAAACCTTTACGGCGCAACCACTCTACTCTGCCCAGTTCAAAATAAGACAGGTAATTAGCATGATAAACAATACCCATCCTATCAGTTTCTTGGTAGCGCACTCGAACTTTAATCTTATGTGAATCCAATAGCTTTTTTTCTTTTTGATCGATTTTTTCTAGTCTCTCTATTTATGCCAAAAAAAATTAAAAACAAATACCCATTTTATTTTTTTTTAAGCAAAGAAGTAAACATATTTGTTAATCAAACGAAGGGTACCCGTAAAAAGGTCTATTTCACCTTTCGGTTCGTCAAACCTTAAGTCTATAAATCAACAGTGAAGATGTCTGCTGAACATGTTTGGAATCAATGTCTCTCCTTCATAAAGGATAACATTCAACCCCAAGCATATAAGACATGGTTTGAACCTATTCTCCCGGTAAAACTTCAAGACAATGCACTGAGTATTCAAGTACCCAGTAAATTTTTTTACGAGTGGCTTGAAGAACACTACGTAAAACTTTTGAAAGTAGCACTTCGAAAAGAACTCGGGGAATCAGCGAAACTTCTTTATGTTATCAAAATGCAAAACGAAGAAGCAGGCTCGCATACCGAACAAATACCTAGTAGACATAAGAGTTCATTTTCTACTCAAGAATTAGATGTTCCTGTTGTTCAAAAAGATCCAGGCTTAAAGAATCCTTTCGTTATTCCTGGTATACGGAATATTAAAATTGACTCCCAGCTTAACACCTCATACAGTTTTGATAGTTTCTTAGAAGGTGAATCAAATCGCCTTGCGCGATCAGCAGGACAAGCTGTTTCTAGTAAACCTGGAGGCACCTCTTTTAATCCCCTACTTATTTTTGGGAATGTTGGGCTTGGAAAGACGCACCTTTTACACGCTATTGGTGTTGACATTAAAGAAAAACACCCAGATAAAACAGTATTGTATATCTCTGCTGAAAAATTTACACAGCAATACATTGAATCTGTTAAGAATAATACTAGAAACGACTTTATACATTTCTACCAGCTCATCGACACCTTATTAATTGACGACGTTCAATTCTTAGCTGGAAAAAGCGGTACCCAAGATGTGTTTTTTCACATTTTTAACCACCTACATCAAAATGGAAAACAAGTTGTTCTGAGCTCTGACAAAGCACCTGTCGATATGCAAGATATAGAACAGCGACTACTATCGCGATTCAAATGGGGACTTTCGGCAGAACTTCAACAGCCTGATTACCAAACAAGAGTCTCTATTCTAAAGAACAAGCTATACCTAGATGGTATGACACTTCCTGAAGACATCATTGATTACATTGCTCAGAATATCAAAAGCAATATCCGTGAGTTGGAAGGCGCGATTATATCATTAATCGCTCAGGCATCCTTTAATAAGAGAGAAGTTACAATAGAGCTCGCTCAACAGGTAGTAGATAAGTTTGTCAAAAACACCAAGAAAGAAGTTTCAATTGATTACATCCAAAAAATGGTTGCTGATTATTTTGAGATGGACCTTGACACGCTTCAATCTAAAACAAGAAAGCGGCATATTGTGCAAGCAAGACAGTTAGCTATGTATTTTGCCAAAAAATACACAAAAGCTTCATTAGCAAGCATCGGTTCTCAAATTGGTAAACGCGATCATGCTACGGTTTTACATGCTTGTCGTACTGTTGAAAATCTTGCAGATACCGACAAGCAATTTAGAAAGTATATCGATGATTTAGGGAAGAAATTCAACTAAACAACGATACTTTATTAATGCTCCTTCTTAATGGTTCGTTCTATCGGTAAATTATACCTAATACCTGTCCCTATTCATGAAGGAGAGGCGATGTTTTCAATCCCTAATGGAGTTACTAACCAAGTAAAAAAACTCAATCATTTTGTAGTCGAGAACGAGAAAACTGCAAGAAAAATGATTCGACGTATCTATCCTGAAGTCTCGCAGCCTTCCTTATCGCTATCTACCCTAAACAAAAACACGCCTTCTATTGAATTAGATGCACTACTCGCTCCTTGCGAAAAAGGTGTATCGATTGGGCTGATGTCTGAAGCAGGAGTCCCTGCGGTAGCTGATCCTGGAAGCCGTTTGGTAGCCGTAGCCCACAAAAAAGGCATTGAAGTTGTTCCATTAGTTGGCCCTTCGTCTATCTTATTAGCACTAATGGGAAGTGGTCTTAACGGCCAGAATTTTGCATTCAATGGATATCTACCTATTGATTCAAACGAAAAGAAAAGAGCAATTTTAGAATTAGAAAAACGCTCCTTAAAGTACGGGCAAACCCAAATATTTATGGAAACTCCCTACCGAAATGACAAAATGCTTGAGTTTTTATTAAAGGTTCTAGGACAAGAAACACTGTTATCGGTGGCAACTGAGATTAATAGTAATGAAGAGTTCATAAAAACGTTATCTATTGCTAAATGGAGGACCGAAAAGATACCAGATCTCCATAAAAAACCTACTATTTTCAGCATTTTAAAAGTGTAACAAACCCATTGAAATCACCTTCGGATATTTCGATTATTAAGCCATTGAGTATAGACTCTTCTTTTCTGATTATGTTCAGAAAGGGTTTTTGAAAAGTTGTGATAACCCGGTCTTTCTACATCCGCCACGAAATACAAAAAAGAATGCTCCTGTGCATTCAAAACAGCTTCTATTGCACTCATCTCTGGCATTGTGATAGGACCAATCGGTAATCCATCCACTTTATAAGTATTGTAAGGACTCTCCAAACGCAAGTCTCGATAGAGTACCCTACGAATAATTGTATCAAAATTACCTGTGTATTGTTTTATTGAATAAACTACGGTCGGATCTGCCTGTAGTTTCATGTTTTTTTTAAGCCGATTCAAGTACACTCCAGCAACTATTGGTCTTTCATCTACCTTTACAGACTCTTTAGATACTATAGAAGCAAGGGTGTAAACCTCCGATGGCGATAATTTAATTTCATTGGCCTTAGCAAGTCGAGTTTCATTCCAATAATCTCGATTCTCTTTCAACATACGATTTCGATACTGAACCGCTGATGTGTTCCAGTAAACCTCATAAGTGTTGGGGATTATCAAACTCAATACATTTTCAGGCCGAAGTTTCGTTTGAAATAAAAAGTCAGGATCATAAAAAGCTTCAAGTATATCTGTACTATCTGCCTCAATTACCCTTGAAACATAACCAGCAACTTCCTCGATACGTTCAAAGGGTGAAATCACTAGATCAATTGGCTTATTTTCAGACCTTAGTACTCTGATTAGATCATTATTACTCATCCCTTGGTATAAAACAAAACGACCCGGCTTGATGTTTTCTAAATATTTCTTCTGATCAGCCACCCATCGAAAAGAGGCCGAACTTTTTAGTAGGGGCGATATTTGAGCTAGAAGTTCTTCCTCAGAAGTTTCTGTTTCTACAAATAAAAGAGAATATTCATTTTCAAATTTCGTATTAGAGGCAAAGACTAACCAATACGCCGTACCAAGCAGTAAACCTACCATTGTAAAAACAACAAAAATCAAACTCCATCTACTCTTCATCGAATTCGTCTATTTTTTTCTGATACCAAATTTGATTTTCGTAGCCTTTAGGGGTAGATACCCAATCTTGTATTACTCCTATTTTTTGAAATCCAGCCTTCTCAAATAGGCGAATACTATGACGATTAGATTCTGAAACCAAAGCCGCAAGCTGTCGACAATTCAACCAAGATTTAGCATGATCACATATCAGTAAAACCGCTTCGACCCCAATACCCTTATTACGGTGTAAAGGATCTATAACCACTCCTATCATTGCATTACCGTGTTTTGGTTTAAAATCAAAAAGATCCACCAGGCCAACAGATTCACCATCAACAGTAACTACTAATCTTAATTGACCAATTTTAAAGGGGTCAAGGTGTGCGTGGTCTAAATATTTTTTTAAACTATTTTTTGACAGAGGCCGCTGATTTTCTGAAAACTGCCAAACTTCAGGGTCATTCTCTAATCGATATAGAAAATCTAAATCTTCAGGCTCTAACGCCCTTAATTCAATAACAACATCAGACCTATTCATGAGCGTAACTCCAGAGTACCTGTGAATATTTTAATTGCGGGACCAGTCAAATAAACATCTAAGAATCCTTCGTCAGACGGCTGAAAACGCACCCAAAGCGTTCCTCCTACCGCATTCAATTCTATCTCGTTAGAATGTATCTTATGATCGAAATAGGCAGCAATCGCTGCTGCCGTTATTCCTGTACCACAAGCATGTGTTTCGGCCTCTACTCCCCTCTCATAAGTTCTAATTGCCAACTTATTTTCTCCAAGTATTTGTACAAAATTTACATTACATCCTGTCTCACTGTACGCCTGACGAATTGATCTACCTTCACGATCAACGTTTACATTTTCTACATCTGACACCCAAACAACCTGATGAGGAGACCCTGTATCAAGAAATAGATTCTTATTCGCTAAACGATCGACATGCGATACATTCTTCATATTAATTTCGATAAAATCGCCTCTGCTTTTTGCACCTATCATAGTGTTGTTAAAAGCAAAGCGAACCTTTTCTGAAGCACCCTTATGGTCAATACTAAATCGAACGATACAACGAGCACCATTACCACAAAAAGACGACTCTGTGCCATCTGAGTTGAAATAAGTCATTTGGAAAT
>JAAZVG010000008.1 GCA_018623655.1 Flavobacteriaceae bacterium | reverse complement strand
ATCTAGGCATCCTATCACCACTTTGGGAATACCACTTCGAATTATAGCTAATGAACAAGGAGGAGTCTGGCCTGTGTGAGAGCAAGGTTCTAAGGTTACATATAACGTTGCTTGGCTTAAAAGGTTTAAGTTCTTTTTACAAATTCCTTCTAAGGCATTGATTTCTGCGTGATTGCCACCATAATTTGAGGTGAAACCCTCGCCAAGAACAGTATCTTTTATTACAATAAGAGCGCCTACTGAAGGGTTTGGTCTTGCGCCTTGACTATTTTTTAAGGCCAGGTCTAGCGCCCTTTTCATGTAGAATTCATGTATCTTCACCTTCCAAAAATAGATAAAGAAAATAAGAATTAAAGTGCATCTAGGGTCGATACAAATTTCTTTAATAGAGCCAAAAGATAGTTATGAGTTAGGTAACCTAATAAGGAGCGTTCTAGAGGAAATGAATGCTCCAAAAACGGGTACAGCCTATGCCGATCCATATCTTTTTGACTTATATACTTATTATAATAAACCGAAAAGAGATTATTATGTTATCCGCTGCAATGGAGAGCTACTGGGGGGAGGTGGGTATGGAGATCTTCCCGGAGCACCGAGCGATGTCTGTGAGATTCAAAAAATGTATTTCGATCAAAAACTTAGAGGTAAAGGAATAGGCAAAAGGTTACTGCTTCAATTAATTGAAGATTCTCGAAAGGCGGGTTACCGAAAAGCGTATATCGAAACACTCCCACAAATGAAATCTGCAATTGGATTGTATGAACGATTAGGGTTTAGTTACTTAGATGGACCACTGGGAGGTACTGGTCACACTTCTTGTCCAATTCATTTAATACTTAAACTTTGACCATACAAGAATTTGAAAATAAGTGCTTTAAAGATTTATCATCTTTATATTCAGATCTTGAAATTTTGAAATTATGTAGGTATGCATATCTGGAGTACTTTGGTAGTCAATGGCCAGTAATTATACTTGATAAAGATCAGGAGATAGACAATAGGCGAAGTTCACTTTTTAAAAATTATCTTAAACAACTAACACTAGGCGTTCCATACCAATATATTTTTGGTTATTGTGAATTTCACGGGTTGTCTTTGATGGTAGGTGACGGTGTTTTGATTCCAAGACCTGAGACAGAAGAGCTTGTAGATTGGATTATAGAAGATTTTAAAGATCAAAAAGCGCTTAATATATTAGATGCTTGTTGCGGTAGTGGGGCTATTTCAATTGCGCTGTCTAAATATCTAAATTCTGCTCGTATAACCGGTGTTGATTCTAGCGAAAAGGCACTGCAGTATGCTTTAAAAAACGATAAAATTCATGAATCAAGGCTTGAATGGGTTCAAAAAGATATTTTTCAATATACACCTAAAGTAAAGTTTGATATAATAGTATCTAATCCACCTTATATAAGAGCTTTAGAAAAAAAAGAAATGCATAAAACTGTAATAGACAATGAACCTCACTCTGCACTTTTTGTTAGTGATACTGATCCACTAATATTTTATAAAAGATTGGGGTCTATTTTTAAAAGTAATACTCCCGATCATTCGGTGATGTATTTGGAATGCAATCAATTCTTAAAACGAGATTTGATTGAATTGTATACCCCTGAATTCATTGTAGAATCTCGAAATGACTTTCGAATGAATTTTAGAATGCTGAAATTATCTAAGAGAAAATGAAACCAGAAGAACGAATTATTCAGCTTACTCAAGAATTAATCGATCATAACAGAAGATATTATATCGAAGACAATCCCATTATTTCTGATTACGAGTTTGACCGATTAATGAAGGAATTAAGTTTGTTAGAGCAATCTTATCCGAGTTTGGCAGATCCAAATTCACCAACGAAACGTGTAGGAGGTGGTGTTACAAAGGATTTTATGAGTAAATCTCATCGTTTTCCAATGTACTCTTTAGATAATTCTTATTCGCTAGAAGATGTTAAAGAATGGATTAACCGAATAAAAAAGCGATTGAGTCAGGAAAATAAGGATGAAGTCTTTGAGCTTTCGTTTTGCTGTGAACTTAAATATGATGGGGCTAGCGTTTCAATAACCTATAAAAATGGTGAATTGATTGAAGCTATAACTAGAGGGGATGGAACTCAAGGAGATGATATTACTACGAATGTTAGAACCATAAAAACGGTCCCTTTAAAACTAAAGCCTCCATTTCCTAAAGATTTTGATATTCGAGGAGAAGTGATTTTATCTAGAAGTGCATTTGATGAGTTAAATCAAAAAAGACAATTGAAAGGATTTCCTGTATTCATGAACCCTAGAAATACAGCATCTGGAAGCTTAAAACTTCAGGATTCTAGCGAGGTATCAAAGCGAAATTTAGACTGTTTTCTTTATGGAATTGTCTCTGACAATCAAATCTATCATTCGCAATATGAGCTTTTGCAAAAGACTCGTTCTATGGGATTTTTTGTTCCAGATCATTCTGCTTTGTGCCATTCTGTAGAAGAAATAGAATCTTTTATACAGTATTGGGACAAAAAGCGTAGATCCTTAAATTATGAAATCGATGGGATTGTGATTAAGGTTGATCGCGTCGATCTACAAAAAGAGCTGGGATTTACAGCTAAATCTCCCCGTTGGGCCATCGCATTTAAGTTTCAAGCCGAAGAAGTTACCACAGAACTCAATTCAGTTGTTTTTCAAGTGGGTAGAACTGGCGCGATTACTCCTGTAGCTAATTTAACTCCTGTACTCCTTGGAGGAACGATCGTTAAACGCGCCTCACTGCATAATGCGGATCAAATTGATAAGCTTGATTTGTATTTTGGAGATACGGTAACCGTTGAAAAAGGGGGTGAGATCATTCCGAAAATTACAGGTGTAAAAAAAGAAATGCGAAAACGGAATAGTATTAAAGTTTCCTTTACCAAAGAATGTCCCGAATGTGGAAGCACCCTTGAAAGACCTGAAGGCGAGGCAGCGTATTACTGCTCAAATCATTTAAGATGTGCTCCTCAAGTGATTGGACGAATACAGCACTTCGCCTCAAGAAAGGCGATGGATATTGATGGAATCGGAGACGAGACTATTGCACAACTTGTTAACGAAGGTTTGATTCGAGATGTAGCTGATTTGTACCAACTGGAATATCATCGACTGATAAGCCTCGATCGAATGGCAGACACCTCTGTGAATAATTTACTCGAAGGAGTTGAAAAGAGTAAGTCAAAACCTTTTGAAAAGGTACTTTTTGGATTGGGTATTCGAATGGTGGGTGAAACGGTTGCGAAAAAACTTGTAAAATCGTTCCCTACTATTGATGCTTTATTCTCTGCCAATCTAGAAGCACTAAGTGAAATACCCGATATTGGTTTAAAAATTGCCGAAAGTATCGTTTCATTTAGGAACGACAAAGCAAACATAACCTTAATTGAAAGGTTGCGTGAATTTGGGCTTCAAATGGAAAAAGTTATTGAAGAAAGTGTACAGGTAAACTCGGTTTTCACAAATAAGAAAGTTGTTGTTTCGGGAGTATTCAGTTCATTTAGTAGAGATGAATTAAAGTCAAAATTAGAGGGTTTAGGAGCGATAATTCAAAGTAGTATATCCTCTAAGACAGATTTAGTGATTGCAGGCGAAAATATGGGACCTTCAAAACTTCAAAAGGCGGAATCGCTTGGAATTAGAATGTTGAGTGAGTCTGAGTTTCTTGAAATGTTATAATTACAACAGGTTGTTTTTATTTAGTTAATGAGCCCTGTGTTTTAACAATTTGATTTTATCCGCGATAAATCAAGAAGTATTTTTGTAGTTCAATTTCTAAGAAATGAAAAAGTTTAGAGGTCTTGGTGTTGCATTAGTCACCCCTTTCGATCAAAATGGCGCTATTGATCTACAGGCACTTGATCGGCTGGTCTGTTTCCAGATTGAACAAAAGGTAGACTACTTGGTTGTTCTAGGAACAACGGCAGAGACTGCTACCCTTACAACAGATGAAAAGGTAGCTTTGCTTGAAAGAATCAAAAAGATTAATAATAATAAACTTCCTATTGTTTTAGGTATCGGTTCAAATGATACTCATGGGCTTCTAAGACAATTAGACAATTATGATTTAGATGGGGTAGATGCGATATTATCTGTTTGTCCCTATTACACTAAACCTTCGCAAGAAGGAATTTTTCTACACTTTTCAGCTTTGGCAAGGAAGACAGATCTTCCTGTTATTCTCTACAACGTTCCGGGGCGTACAGGCGTTTCTATTGAAGTTAATACCGTTAAGCGCCTGAGAAAGGCTCATAGTAACATCATTGGAATTAAAGAGGCAAGTGGAGACCTGTCTACTATTTCAGCTTTAAAAGAAGAATTACCTCAAGATTTTCAAGTTATATCTGGAGATGATTTTACCACTATTCCAGCTATAGGTTTAGGTGCTGAAGGTGTTATCTCAGTTATCGGACAATCTATTCCGAATATTTTTGGAAGAGGAGTTCGCGCAGCTTTATCAGGTAATTTAAAAGATGCAAATCTAGTACATGAGTCAATTCAGCATTTTTGTGAATTGAATTTCCAAGAGGGTAATCCTACGGGGATTAAATCGAGTCTATCTAATATGAATCTTATCAATCCCTACCTCAGACTACCTTTAGTCTCGGCGACTTCAGAGCTCCGTTCGCTTATTTCCGCTGAAATGATTAGATTGGAGGCTTTGTGATCTTAAAAAAGATTACTTTTGCCCCCATGAATGCACGTCTAATACTTTATACTTTAATTTCTTTCGTGCTCTTTAGCTCTTGTAGTGAGTATCAAAAGGTGCTACGCAAAAATGATGTTAAAGAAATGTACGACTTAGCAAATACCTTTTATGAAGAAGGAGAGTATGTTAAGGCGAAGCGTCTTTTTGAAGTGATTGCGCCAAAATACGCAGGACGACCTCAAGGGGAACGTTTGAGTTTTTTCTTCGCGAATGCTCAATATCTAACGGGATCATTCTATCTATCTAGTTATCAGTTTGAGCGATTTATCAAGTCGTATCCTAATAGTGATAAAAGAGAGGAGGCTAGTTTTCTAGAGGCAGCCAGTTATTTTAAAATGAGTCCAAAGTATAGTCTAGATCAAACTGATACGGATACAGCCTTGATAAAATTACAGTCCTTTATTAACGATTATCCAAATTCTGAATATTTTGCTTCTGCTAATGAAATGGTTCAGGAGTTAAATATTAAAAAGCAACAGAAGGCGTTTGAAATTGCAAAGCAATACGACAAGCTTGGTGAATTCAATCTCCCTGTTTTATTTTCGGCAATTACGTCATTGAATAATTTCATTCTAGAAAATCCAGGTTCGATTTTTAGAGAAGAGGCTTATTTCGTTCGTCTTAAATCGGCAATCATACTTGCCCAAAACTCTACATTTCAAAAGATGGATCAACGCTACAAAGAGGCATTGAAATATTATAACGAATTCAAAAGAAACTATCCAAATTCAAAATTCATAAAAGAGGCTGAAGCTTATAAAGAACAAATCGATGAGTCTCTAATATCACTAACGTCATCTTAATTACTATGGCAAATCTTAAAGAAACTAAAGCATCACCTACTACCAAAACATTGAATAAAAATGTGGTAGACCAACAAACAGGCAATATTTACGAAGCTATTTCTGTTGTTGCTAAACGTTCGATTCAAATCAACTCTGAAATCAAAAAAGAGCTTTTAGAGAAACTAGAAGAGTTTGCAACCTACACTGACAGTTTAGAAGAAGTTTTTGAAAATAAAGAACAGATTGAGGTATCAAAGTTCTATGAAAAACTTCCTAAACCTCATGCGATTGCAATTGAGGAATGGTTAAACGAGCGTATTTACTTTAGAAATACAAAAACAGAAGCTTAATAATTAGGCTTATGCTTTCAGGTAAGCGCATCTTACTGGGTGTTTGTGGTGGTATTGCTGCTTACAAAACAGCCAATTTGGTGCGTTTATTTATTAAGTCAGGTGCAGAAGTAAAGGTTGTAATGACCCCCGCTTCTAAGGATTTTGTTACTCCGCTTACCTTGTCTACCTTAAGTAACCATCCTGCTTATTTTGATTTCATTAATGAAGAAAAGGGAACCCTAACCTGGAACAACCACGTCGAATTGGGTAAATGGGCAGATTTAATGGTGATTGCACCAGCTACTGCATCAACTTTATCTAAGATGGCACAGGGTACTTGTGATAATCTTTTGCTCGCTACCTATCTTTCGTGTCCATCCCCTACATATGTTGCCCCTGCGATGGATTTAGACATGTATAGCCACCCAACAACATCATCAACTCTAGACACCTTGAGAGGAAATGGTGTTCACATCATACCGGTTAATTCCGGATTTTTGGCTAGTGGATTAGAAGGCGAAGGTCGGATGGCAGAACCAGAAGAGATCATTGCATTTATCGAAAATACCATTCGTGAATCTTTACCTCTAAATCGAAAAAAAATTTTAGTTTCTGCTGGACCTACTAGAGAATCAATTGATCCAATTCGATTTCTTAGCAATCGATCTACAGGTACCATGGGATATCAAATTGCCTTAAAAGCTTTTGAACTAGGAGCCGAGGTAATTTTAGTTACCGGGCCTGTCAATCCGATAGACCTACCGCCAGGAATTCTTCGTGTAGAAGTTGGAAGTGCCTCTGAGATGAGCGCTGAGGTTCACAAATATTTTCCATCTACTGATTGCTTTGTTTCTACAGCAGCAGTAGCTGATTTCACACCTTTTGAAGTGGCTGAACATAAGATTAAGAAAGGAAAAGAATCATTAAGTTTCGAATTGAAAAAAACCGAAGACATTTTAGCTTCAGTAGGTAGGGTAAAATTAGAAAACCAGGTTTTAATCGGTTTCGCGTTAGAGTCTGATAAGGGCGTTGAAAGTGCGAAATCAAAATTGGTAAAGAAAAATCTAGATGCTATCGCTCTAAACTCTTTGGAAGTAAAAGGTGCCGGCTTTGGGACCTCCACTAATCAACTGACGCTCTTCTTTAAAAATTCGAAGGAGGTAGTCATACCATTAGCCGATAAGTCGACAGTCGCTTCGCAATTTTGGCAGGCAATTATAGATTCGGTTTTATGAGGTTATTAGTTATTCTCTTCGTGTTTTTCACAACTACTATTGGCTCCATTGCTCAGGAGATTCGCCCAACCGTCGTAATTTCTAATAGAAGTAATTCTAACTATGTCTCAACCATTCAAAATCGTTTAAAATTAGATTTAGAACGATTTATATCTCAAAAAAAATGGGGAGGACAAATAAGAGTTGAAAATGCTAAGCTAGATGTCAGGTACTACTTATCGATTTTAGAACAAAAGGATGAGCAATTTCGTGCAGTTCTAATGGTAGAGGCATTTAGACCTGTCTACAATACTACCTACAAAACTCTTCTATTCAAGCTAATAGAGACTGACATCACTTTTAATTATCAGGCTAATCGTCCGCTGATTTACAATGAGAATCAGTTAACATCAAACTTATTGACCAATTTTGCCTTTTTTACCTATTTGGCTCTTGGTTATGAAGGAGATAGTTTTGAATTGTACGGCGGTTCTTCTTTTTATCAAAACGCTAATGATTTAATTGCTAGAGCACAGACTCTTGGGGCTAAGGGATGGGAAATGCGACGATCCGGGACAACGAAGTATCGCTTGACGTACGAAATGCTTTCACCAAACGGTAAGATTTTAAGACAGTGGTGGTACCAATTTCATCGAATGGGTCTAGATAAGCAATATGAGTCTAATATTGAGTCAAAATCGATGATTAATGAGATGATTAGTGTGTTTTTTGGAATGAATAAATCACTGAAAAACCTCCTTGTCTACAGACGAATAAATGAATCTAAAAAGATTGAATTTGAAGGATTCATAAGTTCAGATGAGTAGTGCTGTTATTGTGCATCGAAACTAGCTATATTAGATAAGAATTTTGCTATTTTGATTCAAAAAATTTACATAAAGAACTACGCATTAATTCAGGAAATAGAATTGGAATTTCCTAATGGTTTTATAGTGATTACTGGTGAAACTGGTTCTGGTAAATCTATATTATTAGGTGCAATCCAATTAGCCTTGGGTGCTCGGGCCGACCACAGTATTTTATTCAATAAAGACGATAAATGTGTCCTTGAGGTAGAATTAAAAGTGAGTGAAAATCATCTTCTCTGGTTTGAAGAGAACGACTTTGATTATGAACCAATTACCATAATCAGAAGAGAACTTTCACCAAATGGTAAATCTCGCCTCTTTATCAATGATTCTCCAGTAACCCAGAACACATTAAAACAATTAACCGACCATTTAATTATCATCCACTCCCAGCACGAATCACAAGCAATATTGATAAATTCTCAGCAGATTAAATTGCTGGATGAATTCTCGAATAGTACAGACCTATTTAGAATTTTTAAAAACAAATACAAAGAGTATCGCGCTGCACAAAAGATCTACGACCAGTTAATTGCACAGAAAGAGGTAATTGAAAAAGACTGGGATTATCATCAATTTTTAATTGAGGAATTGACATCGGCTCAAGTTCATTTAGTTGATCTTAATGCTTTAGAATCAGAGTATAATACACTTTCAGAAATCGATACGATTCGATTACAACTTTCTCAATCATTGGGGACCCTTCAGGATGAGCAGTTAGGGATTTTGACTTTATTGAATCAGGTACAGCGTACGCTTTCTGATCTAAGTCGGCGTAACCCGAAATTCAGAAGTCTCGATGAACGTATAACCAGCGTTTCTTTAGAATTGCGGGATATAGATAGCGAAATTGAAAGTTCTCTAGAACAGCTGGTTCCTGACCCTACTCGTTTAGAAGAACTTGAAGTACGAATTAATGACCTTTATCGTTTGCAACAAAAACACAAAGTCGCATCAATCACTAAATTAAAAGAGGTATATCTTGAGTTAAATCAAAAACTTACAGAAACGGAATCTCCTTCTGATCAAATAGCATCTCTGGAAACCAAGCTAAGTCAATTCGAAGGCGAATTAAACGCTATAGCCACTGAACTTCATGCTCTAAGACAATCAGGAGCCGATGAGCTATCAAGTGAATTAAAGACTGTCTTGCGCAAATTAGGAATGCCTTCAGCTGAAGTTCAATTTAATTTTAATCCGACTGAAATGTCTTCAAGCGGTAGCTTCGAGATTGATATGATGTTTAAGGCAAATAAAGGAGGAGCCTTTAGTGTCTTAAAGAATTCGATCTCAGGCGGTGAATTATCTAGACTCGCATTGGCCATTGAATATGTAAAGAGTAGAAAAGGAACTTTACCGATTCAGATTTTTGATGAAATTGATGCAGGTGTATCGGGAGAGATAGCAGATAAGATGGCCCAACTCTTTGAAGCAATGGGATCAAATAGCCAGCTGATAGTCATTAGTCATTTGCCTCAGGTAGCATCAAAAGGAATGACCCACTTTAAAATCGATAAGACTGAAGATAGTGAGTCGACTCGCACCCATATGCTAAAACTCACTAAGAGACAAAGAGAATTTGAAATTGCTTCAATGTTAGAGGGATTAAATCCGTCTGATACAGCAATTAATCACGCAAGAAGTCTTCTTTCTCGGTCATAGTAATGAACTTGCTATATTTGTTCCAAATAATGTTTCAATCGATATGAGCTATAATTTACTTAAAGGAAAACGAGGTATTATCTTCGGTGCCCTTGATGAAAATTCAATTGCCTGGAAGACGGCAGAAAAAGTCCATGAAGAAGGAGGGTCATTTATACTTACGAATGCGCCGATTGCACTTAGAATGGGTCAGTTAAATGCTTTGGCTGAAAAAACAGGATCAAAAGTGATCGCTGCCGACGCAACTTCTAGTGATGACCTAAACCAATTAATAAGCGAGGCTACGGCTCATTTAGGTGGCAAACTTGATTTTGTACTGCATTCGATTGGTATGTCAGTAAACGTAAGAAAAGGAAGACACTATACTGACGAAAACTATGATTTTACAGCAAAGGGTTGGGATGTTTCGGCTCTTTCTTTTCATAAATTACTTCAATCGCTTTATAAAAATGACGCAATGAATGAGTGGGGTAGTGTTGTTGCATTGACTTATATGGCTGCCCAACGTACTTTCCCAGACTACAATGATATGGCTGACAATAAGGCTTATCTAGAGTCTGTGGCAAGAAGTTTCGGATATTTTTTTGGTAAAGAGAAAAATGTTAGAGTAAATACGATTTCTCAGTCTCCAACAATTACAACTGCGGGTAAAGGAGTAAAAGGTTTTAATGCTTTTCTAAGCTTTGCAGAAAAAATGTCCCCATTAGGCAATGCCTCAGCTACTGATTGTGCTAATTATACCGTTACTTTGTTTTCCGATTTAACAAGGAAAGTAACCATGCAGAATCTCTTTCACGACGGAGGATTTTCAAATACTGGAGTCAGTCAAGAAATTGTTGATCATTTTTCAGAATAAAACATGCCCCGTTAAGGGGCTTTTTTATGAAGCCACTTTACTTTTCTGTCGTTATACCGGTCTTTAATCGACCTGAAGAGATTAATCGACTACTCCACAGTTTAACACTTCAGGATGATAAAAATCCTTTTGAAGTAGTTGTTGTTGAAGATGGCTCATCAATAGATTGTAGACAAATTTGCGCAAGCTTTTCAGACCAATTACAGATTAGCTATTATTTTAAACCAAACAGCGGCCCTGGTGATAGTCGCAATTATGGTATGTCAAGAGCAAAGGGTGATTATTTTTTGATTCTAGATAGTGATTGCATTCTTCCGGTTCACTACTTGTCGAGAGTTCGTCAAGGTCTTTCAGATGCCTATATCGATTGCTTTGGGGGTGCAGATTCTGTTCACCATTCATTTAGCTTTTTTCAAAAAGTGGTAAACGCCGTGATGACTAGTCCTGTGTCAACAGGAGGGGTGAGAGGAAGCAAAAAGGGGTTGGCGCGTTTTCAGCCAAGAAGTTTTAATATGGGAATTTCGAAAGCCCTTTTTGAAGCTACTGGTGGATTTGGTAATATACACCCAGGAGAAGATCCTGAATTTGTGTTTCGTTCCTGGAATTTAGGTTTCAAAACGCGTTTTATCGAAGGCGTTGAGGTCTTTCATGAACGCCGTATTAATTTAAAATCTTTTATAAAACAGGTTTATAAATTCGGGTCTGTTCGCGTGGCTTTAAATCGTTTACATCCGAAGTATCAATCGAAATTATTTTTGTTGCCAAGTATTTTTACCCTTGGTTGGCTGTCATTAGGACTCCTGCTCCTGACAAGGCCTCTTTTAGACTTTTTTCCTATTCTCGCAGATTGCATCTCTTTAGGGTTATCACTCTATATTAGTTACTTCATCCTATTTTTTATAAATACTTGGTATAGAAGTAGCTCTGTTGTGATCGCTATTGCCTCAGTTCCACTTGTGTTTATACAATTCACAGCTTATGCATATGGCTATTTGAGATCAACGGTAAAACTCTTAGGAGTTCCCAAAGAATCTATTGAAACGAAACTTCCTGAATTCTTTTTTTAAAGACATTGCGTAACTTTCCTTTATGAAGTATAAGGTTGACCCGAGGTTTTTTTTGTTTCTAGCTCTATCCATAGTGTTATGGCAATTCACAAATTTAGCTAAACCCATCTCAGTCAATAAAGCAGTTAAGGTAAGATTCGAAGTACCAAAAAACGATTATCAGTTAATTAGCGATTCGATTCTTTCAATAGACACTAGGGTAACGGCTACGGGTTTAAGACTGCTATTCAACTCACCCTATAATAAGATTTATTCCTTGTCGACTGAATCGATGATTGAATCAAATAATGAATTTTACTTAATACCCTCTGATGTAGAAAGTCAACTTCAAAAAAACTTTGGTGAGGCGATTGCTATTGAAAAGATTTTCGCGGCAGAATTAAAAATTCCTTTAGCAAGAATTGCCTCAAAAAAGGTCCCCGTTTCTCCTAATATTTCGTTATCATTTAAACAAAACTATATACTGAAAGGCGATTTAATCTTGAAGCCTGATAGTGTTAAAATCAGTGCTCCAGAGGCTATCCTGAAAGATATCTCATCGATTAATACTGTGGCTTTAAAGCTAGATAACCTTACAGAATCGGTAAATCAACCCTTAGCAATCGATTTTTCGCAATTGGGACTTTCGAGTATTGAGCAAGAGCAGGTTGTGGTTAATGCAGAAGTAGTTCGATTTTCTGAAATGGTTTATGAGGTTCCGATTCTTTTACCAGAATTCGAAAATGGGATGCGGTTAGCGGTATTTCCTTCTAATGCACAGGTAGTGTGCAAGGCATCCGCGGATGTCTTAAAGGCTCTTGATTCGGGTGCCTTTGGTGTAACAGTGGATTTTGATTTCAGTCAAAGCTTGGACTCATTACCCTCCAGATTGCCCTTGAAATTTTCCTATAGCCCATCAAACGTACTTGAGGTTTTTTTCTCAAACGATCGAGTAAACTATATTCTAGAAAAGCAATGAAAGTGATTGCCATAACAGGCGGGATAGGCTCGGGTAAATCGATGGTTGCTGGCTATTTGTCTAAAAAGGGGTATCCCGTTTATTCTGCAGATATTCGATCAAAAGACATCCTATTACAAGATTCGATTCGATTGAAGATTACTTCCCTGCTCGGATACGAAGCTTATGACAAACAAAAGGGTAATTACCGTATCAATAGGGAATATATTGCTTCAAAAATTTTTTCGAATGATAAATTGAGAAAACAAATGGAAGCTATTGTGCATCCTGCAGTTCGTATTGACTTTGAAAATTGGATAGATCAACAACAATGTGAATTAATATTTCAAGAATCTGCTTTAGTTTTAGCCTCAAAGACGCCTTACCCATTTGATGCGGTAATTTATATTGATGCCGATTTAGATAAGCGTATAGAAATGATTATGAAAAGAGATCAATCATCCCGAGAACATATTTTAAAGCGGATTATTGCACAGCCGCAATTAGAAGATCATATAGAACAAATAGATTACCTTATCTATAACAAATATGACAATTCACTTTTTTTAGAATTAGATGCTTTAATCGACGATCTTAAAAACACTATGAATGAATAAGAAATGGTTGTATATCACCCTGTCATTGATGTCTGTTGCGCTTGTAGGTATCATTTTGGTTCAAGGGTATTGGATTAAAATTTCCTTTGATAGTCGTTCTGAAGAATTCTCAACTGCAATGATTGATGTGATAGAGCACGCCTCAGAACAAATAGAGGATCGCGAAAGAAAAGATTATTACAACCAATTGGCTATTTTAATCGATAGTGTAGGAGCCCCTAAATCTACCCATATTCGTAACTTTTTTTTCGTTAACCGAGGGGTATCTGATGACGATATTATTTATTACTCACATAATATCTTAGAGGAAGGTTATGATTTATCCACCCAATCCTTACCTGGGTTTTGGGGGGCTACTTCTTCAGATACCACCCGTATATTGAATTTTACTTCAAATCGAACAAAAAAGATTTTTAGAACAGGGCTTAGTAATGACGGGTTGAATTCGAATCTTGAGCCTGTTGAGGTTATAGAGAAAATCGGCTCTCTTAGTAGTATTGAAAAGGCGCAGTATGAGGATGTTTTTATGGAGGCGGCTAAAGCAACTCCAATTTATGAACGCCTTACAGCACAAGAAATACAATTTGTTTTGAGCAGAGAATTATTGAAAAGAGGAATCTCATTGCCGTTTGAATTTGGTATTGAACGGCAAGGGTATCCAACATCTGTGAGAAGTAAGGACTTCGACTTCACTTCAATTTCCAACTCCTATCGTTCCTCAATTTTTAGTGATAGTGAAGGAATAAGCGCCTACGAATTGGTAGTCAATATTCCTCGTAAAAATGCCTATTTAATTAGAGATGTACTCGGTCTTATGGCGTTATCATTATTCTTCACTCTAATCATTCTTGCTACGTTTTCAATTGCTATTTATCAACTATTTACTCAGAAAAAAAATGCAGAAATAAAGTCAGATTTCATTAATAATATGACTCATGAGTTCAAAACTCCTATTGCTACGATTAGTCTTGCTGTAGATGCCTTAAAGTCAAACTTGAAAGGAGAAACAAATGGTAGGTATTTAGATATGATTCGCGATGAAAACAAAAGAATGCTTAATCAAGTAGAAAATGTTCTTCAAATTGCGCAGTTAGAAAGAGGTCAAGTTGATTTGGATTTCAAAGAGGTTTCGTTACATAAAATTATTCTATCTGCTAAGAATCGGGTTGATCTGATCGCAACTGAAAGAAATGGCACAATTGTTGTTAATCTTGAAGCAGATAAAGATGAGATACAAGGAGACGCGATGCACTTAACTCATGTTTTTATCAATTTATTGGATAATGCGATCAAATACACTGATGAAAATAGAGCATCCAAGGTGCATATTTTAACTAAAGTAGTTGATCAAAAAGTAGTAGTTGAACTCTCTGATAATGGAATAGGAATGAGCCGAACTACCTTGAAGCAAGCGTTTGATAAGTTTTACAGGGAAACCAGCGGAAACTTACATTTAGTTAAAGGACATGGCTTAGGTCTAGCCTATGTGAAACAAATCATAGAAGCCCATCAAGGATCGGTTCGAGTAGAAAGTGAAAAAGGAGTTGGAACTACATTTTATGTTGAATTAAAACTAAAATGACCTAAATATGGCTGACGCTAAGAATGTTTTACTCGTCGAAGACGATCCTAATTTTGGTATTGTACTTAGAGATTATCTACATCTAAATGGATTTCAGGTTACCCTTGCCAAAAACGGAATGGAAGGATTTGATAAGTATAAAAAGGGTGATTACGACCTTTGCATACTCGATGTAATGATGCCTTATAAGGATGGGTACACCTTAGCTAAGGAAATAAGAGAGGACAACATATCGATCCCTATCATTTTCTTAACTGCAAAGTCAATGAAAGAAGATGTTCTTCAAGGGTATAAAGTAGGGGCGGATGATTTCTTAAATAAACCTTTTGACTCAGAGGTTTTACTGGCAAAGATTAAAACATTGCTCAAAAGAAAAAGTGCTCAAACTAGTGTGAATCAAAAGCAAACCGATTTTCAAATCAGCGATTTTCATTTGAATGCGAAGTTGAGATTTTTAACTTATAAACAAGATGATCCGATTAAGCTGTCTCCAAAGGAGAACGACCTGTTAAAGCTCCTTGCACTTCACCTTAATGATCTTATGCCACGGGAGTTAGCGTTAACACAGATTTGGAGAGACGACAACTATTTTACTTCTCGAAGCATGGATGTTTATATCGCTAAGCTCAGAAAATATTTGAAACAAGATCCAAATGTTGAGATTTTAAATATTCACGGAGAGGGCTTTCGATTAGTAGTCCACACCTAAACTACTAAGTACATTTTCTGCCTTTAATTCATCTGTTTTAAGCCACTTAAATTCAGATTTTTTCTTATACCATGTAAGTTGACGTTTAGCGAAGTTGCGACTGTGTTGTTTTATCTTTTCAATGGATTCGTCGAGACTGCAATTACCTTCGAAGTGCTCAAATAGTTCTCGGTAACCGACCGTTTGAAGAGGCTTAAGGTTTTTGTAGGGAAGTAATTTCCTTGCTTCTTCTACGAGACCTGATTCAATCATTAAATCCACTCTTTTATTAATTCGTTGATAGAGTATGTCCCGTTCCCAGTGAATGCCAATTTCGAAGATATTATCGAAATTCTTAACTGCTTTATTATTCTTAAATGAACTGAATGGTTTACCTGTTTGAAGACATACAGAAAGAGCTCGCTCTAACCTTCGACGGTTCTTGTGGTCAATATGTTCCGCACTTATCGGATCTAAAGTTTTAATCTGATCACTCAGTTCATCTAAGGAGAGAGCGGATAATTGGTTTAAGATTACTGGATCGACCTTAGGAAACTCATCTAGACCATAAAGTAAAGCATCGCTATAGAGCGGACTACCTCCTACGACAATGACAATTCCCTTTTTGTTCAAAAGATTTAAGATTACTTTCCTAGCTTCATTAGAAAAACTTCCTGCCGTGAGAGGACGATGTATACTGTGTGATTTAACAAAATGATGCCTAACCCTGGATAAGTCATCATCTGTAGGTACCGCTGTGCCTATACGCATCTCTTTATAGCATTGACGACTATCGCTTGAAAGAATCTCAGTACCCAATAGAACAGCGAGATCGATGGCTAAAGAGGTCTTTCCAGATGCAGTGGGTCCACCTATATGAATGACGAGATTATTCAACAGATAGGATTTCGTAATTCTTAAAAGACATATAATGTGAGAGTATTAGCTCGTTAAGCTTGTGCGGTTGAACAGGAGAGAGTCTTTTTTCTAAAACTCCTTTACTAGTCAATTGGTAATTGAGATCGTAAAATCCCATTGCTTTGACTTGTTGATTTTCAATTAGAAACACAGCACACTCACCTATGGTCCTCCCTTTGTCAATCAGTAAGTTAGACTTATTTGGAAATTTAGCAGTAAAAGACGAATCCATTTTTAAGTTAAAACGTCTTTTAGGTTTTGCGGTGAGTTGAATTTGTAAAACCTTGATGGCATTGTATAATTCGCTTTCACAGCGTTCTGTTTCAACTTTTTTTACAGACTTGTAGATAGAATTCTTATGAATTGAAAGAGAGGATAATAAATTACTTACATGGTTCTTAATATTTTTTGCGTGACCGCATTCTAATAACTCTGATTTAGCATTGTATAACCAGTATATACCCGTTGATTCTGGTAATTTTCGAACGATTTGAATATGGGATGGTTTAAGATCAGATTCAATTTCGCTATAGGTGAGATTGCTAATTTCCTGATCCGAGCCTTCTTTACTTAATAATACTTTTAACAGCATAGAGGTAGCCTCTGCATCTCCTAAAGCCCTGTGTCGATCGCTTAATGGTATGCCCAACTCCTTAGTTAATTGTCCTAGTTTATAGCTTTTTAATCCTGGAAGTAATTTCTGGGATAATTCTACGGTGCATAGGGTTTTTCTTTCAAAGTTGTAGCCTAAACGGTCAAACTCAAGTTGAAGAATTTTATAGTCGAATTGGGTGTTATGAGCAACGAATATAGCACCTTCAGTAAGTTCAATAATGCGCTTTGCTAACTGATAAAATTTCGGGGCTCCTTTAACCATAGCGGGTTTGATACCGGTAAGTTTGCTTACAAAAGACTGAATAGGTCTTTCTGGGTCAACCAAGCTATGAAACTGATCGATCAGCTCATAGCCGTCATAACGCAGGATAGCGATATCTATTATTCCTTCTTCATTAAACGCTCCTCCGGTACTTTCTATGTCAACTACGGAATAGATCATCGGCTTCCAAATAAACTACTCCCAATGCGAATCATTGTACTTCCTTCTTCAATGGCAATGTGATAATCACCACTCATACCCATCGATAAGACCGGATTCTCTCCAAAATCTGAATGGTACTTGTCGAATAACGTCTTCAGTTCTTGAAATTCGTTTCGTACCTGATTTGAATCTGATGTGAAAGTAGCCATTCCCATTAATCCACAGAGCTTAATAGATTCTAGGGTTTTACAATGCGCTATAGCCTTGTCTAGTTCATCTGTGTCAAATCCAAATTTGGTATCCTCTTGGCTTATATGTACTTGAAGCAATAGTGGAATGGTTCTATTGATTTTAAATCCTTGTTTGTTAATTTCATTAAGTAGTCTTAAGCTATCAACTCCGTGTATTAAATGAACAAAAGAGACAATATATTTTACCTTATTTCGTTGCAAATGTCCGATCATATGCCACTTAATATCGTTAGGAAGTGCCTCTTGTTTTTCCACCAACTCTTGAACCTTGTTTTCACCAAAATCACGTTGCCCGACTGCATAAGCCTCTTTTATTAGCTTGATTGGTTTCGTTTTAGAAACTGCAATTAGTGTAACTGTATGAGGTATTTTTTTTTGAAATTCCTCGATAGCAACAGATATGTTCATGACCTAAAGTCGAGTTTGTCAATGATCGCTTGAGCTACTTCTAGTGCTTTGGCCCCGTGATAAAAACTTACATTTGGTTGCTTTTTACCTTCAATGGCCTGCGCAAAATCATTGTGTTCTTCGTTAATTGCGTTAACCTCAATGGTTTCAGGGCTTTCGAAATAAATTTGTTTTTTCTCCCCTTCTGCCGTCTGAAGAATCATATCGAAGGGTTCGGGATGCGTAGGAGCCTCCTTGATGCGGACCACCTCAGTTTTCTTTGCTAGAAAATCAATGGTGATGTAAGCGTCTTTTTGAAAAAGACGAGTTCTTCTCATATTCTTCAAAGATATTCTACTAGCAGTTAAATTGGCAACACACCCATTTTTGAATGCAATTCGAGCACTTGCAATATCTGGTGATGAACTGACTACAGCGGCACCATTGGCATCGATGGATACAATTTCACTTTGTACCATTTGAAGCAAGATGTCGATATCGTGGATCATCAGGTCTAAAACAACCGAAACATCGTTGCCTCTTGGATTAAATTCGGCTAAACGGTGAATTTCAATGAATTTAGGATCCTTTATAGATGATTCGGCAGCCGAATACGCCGGATTAAAACGTTCTACATGACCAACGACTCCAACAAGATTCTTTTCTGCTGCATCCTTGACTAACTGATAAGCCTCTTTTACACTCGTCGTGATAGGTTTTTCAACAAGAAGGTGAACTCCATGCTCAATCGCTTGTTGTGCAACTTCAAAATGAAAAGGAGTAGGGGTTACAATACAAGCCGCATCAATTTCTTTGATGAGTTCATCTAAAGAATGATAAAACCGATAGCCATTATCTGCAGCTAAGGCTTCTGAAGTTTCGATATTGAGGTCGAAAAATCCCACTAGATCGAACTTTGGATTTTCAGCAAGAAGTTTAAGGTGTATTTTACCTAGGTGGCCAGCACCAATTACTCCGACTCTAATCATAAGTCACAAAAATTTGATCAAAAATAAACATAAAGACGTTGTATTTTCGCTCCAAAGCTTTGTAGTGTGAGATTAGATGCACCAAAACATAAAGGACAACGCAGGGCAATGGTTTCCTACCTCAAAGAAAAAGGTATTGGAAATCAGAAGGTATTGGATGTTTTTAAAATCGTTCCTAGGCATTTATTTCTAGATTCCACCCTCGAGTCACATGCTTACGAAGACAAGGCTTTTCCTATTGGAGCTGAGCAAACAATATCTCACCCGTACACTGTGGCTTTTCAAACAGAGTTACTTCAGGTTAATTCTGGTATGAAGGTTCTAGAAATAGGTACTGGAAGTGGATTTCAAACGGCTATTTTGATCGCTTTAGGTGCAGAAGTCTATACGATTGAAAGGCAATTAGAACTTTACCGAAAATGCGATCGTCATTTTTCAATTTACCCACCGGGTCCAAAAAAGCTGATATATGGAGATGGATATAAAGGGTATTTGAAAGAAGCCCCTTACGATCGAATTATTGTGACAGCAGGTGCTCCTGAGATACCTAAAGAATTATTAAAGCAATTGAAGGTGGGGGGGATACTCGTAATTCCCGTAGGAGAGGAGCAGCAAAAAATGATTGTCCTTGAACGAAAAGGAACGAAAGAGTTTCATCAAACGGTCTACGGTGACTTTCAATTTGTTCCCTTGTTAAAAGAAACAGCAGGTGTCAAGAAATAATTAGTTTAATTGTTCTTTTTGATTCGATCTAAATTTCGTTTGTTTTCTCTGTCTTTTATCAATTCTCTCTTGTCGTAATTTTTCTTACCTCTTGCTAAGGCGACTGATAATTTTGCCCAACCTTTATCGTTGATATAGAGTTTTAAGGGCACGATGGTTAAACCATCTTTAGTTACTTCCTTGAACAATTTTTTTAACTCTTTTTTTTGTAGTAATAATTTTCGTTCTGCGGTAGGCTTATGATTGTAGAAATTACCATGCGAGTAAGGATCAATATTCATATTGACGATAAAGAGTTCTCCTTTGTCGTTAAATTCACAGAAACTCTCGGTAATTCGCGCTTTACTTTGACGAATCGATTTAATCTCAGTTCCTCCTAATACTAGACCAGCTTCAAAGGTTTCAAGCAACTCATAGTCGTATCTAGCGCGCTTATTTTTAATGGATACCGTATTCTGGCTCATAAACTAATTTCGTTGAACAGCAGTTTGAAAGAGATGTTCAATGTAGGTTGCAGTATT
>JAAZVG010000083.1 GCA_018623655.1 Flavobacteriaceae bacterium | reverse complement strand
TTTAGATCCTCATAAAGGTGTTTATGACCATTTACCCAGTGCTCAAAAAGCGTGGTTTCATTTTCAAAAATAGGACCAGAGGTAACGGTGAAATTCGCCTTCATTCCCTGTCTCAATGTTCCAATTTCTGATTGCTTTCCTAGAATTTCTGCAGGGACTGTAGTGAGTGCTGCAAGAGCATCAGCCTCGCTTAACCCTCGTTCTATGGCTAAAATTACTTGCTGTTTAAGTTGGTTGGCTGATTTTAGTCCTTGCGTGGTAAAAGCGAATCGTATTCCATTTTCCCTAAGAACCTTCGGATTTGATGGTGCTTGATACCAATGTCTCATGTCTTTGAGTGAAACGTAATCAGCATAGATAGGGTCTGATACATCGTAGGCCTTCGGAAAGTTAAGTGGGATAACTACCGTTGCGTTGAAATTTTTTAACTCTCTAACATACTGGTATTCATCACCAGCCCCTAAAACACTGTATTTGATTCCGAATTGCTGACCAATTTTAAGCGCTCGAACGGTGTTTCCATTTCCTCCTGCATCAAAGAAATGAGGAAGTCGTTTTTGCGTTATTAGCGCTTCTAACGCACGATCCTTGGTTGAAACCTTACCAGCAGAATACCAGTTTAAGTCGTGATTGAGTTGTCTTAAAAGTGCTGTAGCACCCATAAGTGAACTTGGATACGATTGGCTAGATTGAATGCTTTTAGAAAACGAAAAATAAGCTCCTGATCGGTCGTCCAAAATTCGATTAGAAGCATCTCCTTTGTCGTCAAGAGCAATCAGTAGACTGGTCCCTCTAGCAATGCCATCTGCTCGATGAGCATTTACAACTCCATATCCGGCTTTTCGAAAATTATCTGCTTTACTCGAAGAATATGTAAAATGGTCAATGGCGTTTGTTTCTGAACGAATGTGATCATTCCAATAAAATCCTTCTCGGGTGGGCTCGTACTGTGCTGATCTTCCCGATCTTGGTGCACGTTTTGGTTTTTCTACACCAAATTCACTGAAAACTTCTATGAATGATGGATAGATGTGTGTCCCCGAGAGGTCTGTAATTACCGCATTACTCGGGATTTTTATGTTCTTACCTACTGACACAATTTGATCGTTGTAAATGAGCAGGGTTCCGTTTTCAACCACTGTCATCGGATCTACGTGAATCGTGGCTCCTGTAAACGCTCGGAATACTTGTTCAGTAGTTTTCACCTCTGAATTTGATGGAAAATAGTCTTGTGCATATCCCATAGACAAAGCCATGAAAAATGCTAGATAAAACAGTTTTTTCATTGTACGTTTTATTTACACTTAAATTTAGGAATAGATGTTTACTCCTTCAAAAAATTAACGTTTAGGTAGTTCTGATAAGAGCTCGATGGAGAAAATTAGGTCAGCACCTGGAGGGATAACACTACCTGCTCCGCGATCTCCAAAGCCTAAAACAGAAGGAATACGTACCCAACGTAACTCTCCAACTCTCATAGTCATTAAGGCTTCCTTAAACCCAGAAATCATAGCTGCGTTAGGATCTACGGTAGTCTTCATAGGAATAAACTGACCGCGATGCATGGTGTTGATCTGATCAAAATTCACATCGTCTTCAGCAATAGACTGGATATTGGTATCAAATAAGGTTCCGTCAGTTAACCAGCCGGCATAGTTGACAGAAATTTCTGTACCTACATCGAGTGGATCCCCTGTTCCTTCTCGTTCGATGATGTATTCGACACCTTGCTCACTCAATGCCGCATTTTCAAATCGCTTTTCGAATTCAGCTTGCAACTCTTTTTTTGCCTCAGCATTTCGCTTTGCCTCTTGTTCGATTTCATCGAAATAAGCCTCTACAGTTGCTACTGCATTAAATTTTTTCGCTTGATTACCTACTCTTATAATCTCTACGGTTTCAAGAGTTATCGGCTCTAAGGGTCGATCTGAAGGATCAGTGGGTGTAGTCGCAATCGAGTCTAGGATTGCCTCTCCTGAATGCAACCGTCCGAAAACCGTATGCTTACCGTCGAGCCAAGGAGTTTCTTTGTGTGTAATAAAGAACTGACTACCGTTTGTAAACGGGCCCGAATTAGCCATCGATAAGACCCCTTTAGAGTCATGTCTTAGTGAATCAATAAACTCATCTTTGAATCGATAACCAGGTCCTCCTTGACCTGTGGCTGTAGGGTCTCCTCCTTGAATCATAAATTCATTGATTACTCTGTGAAATTGAGTTCCGTCGTAATAAGGTTGGTTGGCGTAATTATCACTTACACGTTTGCTATTGCCTTCTGCAAGGCTCACAAAACTTGCCACAGTAATAGGGGTTTCTTCACTATAAAGTTTTAGTAACAATTCTCCTTTTGATGTAGTCATTTTAGCGTATAAACCATTTTCTAAGTCTCCATTCGGATTATTACAAGAGATAAAAACAGCTAGTACAGCTCCGTAGAGTAGAGATAAATTAAATTTCATTAGGTAGGGCATTAATAGTTAATGATTCAATATAGTTTGGTAATAGGGAGGTAAATATGTCAATCGTTTCTTTTAAGCTTACAAAGGATTTTCCGCCTGCAGCATTTTTGTGACCGCCACCATTGAAGTGAGTTCGGGCGAATTTATTGACATCAAAGTCTCCTGTAGATCTGAAAGACATTTTAATTGAACTATCCTCAGCGTTTTCAATGAAAATAACTGAAAAACAACAGCCTTTTAGGCTAAGGCCAAAGTTGACAAAACCTTCAGTATCCCCTTTCCTAAACCCGCAAGACTTTTTATCTTCTTCAGTGATGGTCATGTAAACACTATGATACTTCTCTAAGTAGGTAAGAGAGTCTAAACACCTTCCCATGAGTTTGAAACGACTGAGTTCATTTTGCTCGAAAAGAAGTGCGTTGATTTTCGTCTTGTCCGCTCCTTTTTCAATAAGGTCTGCAGCAATTAATAAAGTATTTGAACCTGCACTCGGATACTTAAAGTTTCCTGTGTCTGTTATGATCCCTGTATACAAGCAATTAGCAATCTCAGAATCGATAAGATCAGTTAGTTTTAAGTGTTTTGCTAAGTGATAGACCATCTCGCATGTTGAACTCATCGAGGTATCGCTAAATGTATATTCTGCGTAGTCAGATGGCGAGATATGGTGATCAATCATTAAAATAGGGACAGCACTTTGCTCAATTAAATCTCCCAAAACTCCACATCTAGAAAGGTGATTGAAATCAAGGGTACATATTAGTTCAGACTCTTCAATAGCTTTTTTACAGCCATCGAACTCATGGTCGGCGATCTTGATCTCATTTGCTCCAGGCATCCAGCCTAAAAAATCTGGAAATGAATTCGGCGAACAAACAGAGACCATGTGTCCCAATTTCTTCATTAAATGAGCCCAGCCTAAACAAGACCCCAGGGCATCTCCGTCAGGGTTTTGATGAGGTATTATGACTATGTTTCGAGGGGTTGTTAGGTTCTCAGATAGACCAGCAATCTTTAATAGACTCATAAGGTCGAAGATACAATTAATTTGATTTTAAGTTGGTACTTTTAGCAGTGCTTTAACTTGAGTAAAATCAAAACAGTATGGTTAAGTATTTCTCGTATGTGACAGTTGTATTGATGGTTTCATGCGGACAGAACCCTCAATCTGATAACGCAAAAGATTCTGTTATTCTTGATGACAATCAAGAACAGTTAAGTCGAATTGCTTTTGGATCCTGTAATAATGCTTATGCACCCAACGCACTCTGGGATGATATTCTTCTTGCGCGACCTGAAGCTTGGATATGGGGAGGAGATATTGTGTATGCTGATTCTGATGATTTTGAAACTATTGAAAAGCACTATAATCGACAACTAGAGAATCCAGATTATTTACAATTATCTCAATCTACCAAAATTTTAGCTACCTGGGATGATCATGATTATGGAATGAATGATGGTGGAGTTAGATTTTCTGCAAAAGATCAAAGTCAAAAGGCTTTTTTGAATTTTTTGAAGGTAGATCAAAATCATCCTAGAAGAGATAGAAAAGGAGTATACTATTCAGAACTGATAGAGACAAAGGGTTTTATTGTTGAGGTACTGCTTTTAGATACTAGATATTTTCGATCTGATTTAACTCCAGGGACTAAGGGTAGACGTTACGACCCCAATTACGATGAAACAGGAACAATTTTAGGAAGCGCTCAGTGGGATTGGCTTTCAGAACGATTGAATTCGAGTAAAGCTGACCTTATATTAGTAGTATCTAGTATTCAATTCTTGTCAGCGGAACACGGATATGAAAAATGGCAAAATCTTCCACATGAGCGAGATCGATTGATTGCGCTTCTAGATGATACAGAAAAGCCTGTTATGGTACTATCTGGAGATAGGCACATCTCAGAATGGTCAGTACTTAAGACTACAAAGAAAGAAATCGTCGATTTTACATCAAGTGGGCTTACTCATTCTTTTGAAGATTTTGATGGAGAACCTAATGCATTTCGGTTGGGTAAAGTGATTTCGGTTCCCTCTTATGGACTACTTGATATTGATTGGAAAAATCGAGTTGTATTAGGTAAGATGTTGGGTGATGGTAACACCGTTTTGCAAGAGCATTCATTTAAGTTTTAATTTTACCTACTTTTGCAGAAAATTTTAAAGAAAATCCATGTCTGGAAATAGAACTTTTACCATGATCAAGCCCGATGCTGTTAAGGCAGGCCATATCGGTGCTATTTTAGAGCGCATCAACACGGCAGGTTTCCGAATCGCCGCTATGAAATATACTCAGCTTAGTAAGCGCGATGCTGAACTTTTTTATTCGGTTCATGCAGAGCGTCCGTTTTACGGAGAATTAGTTGAATTTATGAGTAGCGGACCTATCGTAGCAGCTATCCTTGAAAAAGAGAATGCCGTTGAAGATTTTAGAATTTTAATCGGATCTACAAATCCTGCAGAGGCTGCAGAAGGAACCATTCGTAAGGCCTTTGCCAAATCTATTGGTGAAAACGCGATCCACGGTTCAGATAGTGACGAAAATGCTGCTATCGAATGCGCATTTCACTTTTCTGGGAGAGAAATTTTCTAGTTCGTTAAACCAGTAATACTGACTTTATATAATCGCCACTTAGTGCTTCATTGTACATGGCGATTATTTTTTTTCTACCAAATAGCAATTCCTCGCGAAGTACTGACGAACTCAAATAAACTTTTAAAACCCCTTTAGAAAACTGTATGTTTTTGGTATAATTGGCTACCCCTGGCCCCATAATTTCTGGCCATAACCTTATTACCTCTGCCTCTGTAAGACCCTTTTCTAGTTTATTTGTTTCTATAAATTCCTGAAGTACTTCGCCTAGACTTTGTTCCTTATCCTTTCTCATTCTAAATGATGAATTACATAGGGTCTTCCTGTTGCTTTGACAACTTCTTCGGTTCGATTACTATTGGTGTCACTAATAAATAGTTGTCCAAAGAAGTCGTTTTCGACTAGAGCAACGAGTCGCATCACTCGTTGATCGTCTAATTTATCAAAGATATCATCTAATAAGACGATAGGTTTTTGATTTTTTTGATTTTTTAAAAAGGCATATTGTGCAAAACGCAAAGCAATTAAAAAACTTTTTTGTTGACCCTGACTTCCGAATTTTTTTATTGGATAGTCATTTAAAAGTAATAGTAGATCATCTTTGTGAACTCCTGAAGAGGTGTACTGAACTAGCCGATCCTTTGACAGACTTTGCTTGAGAAGTTCTTTAAAATCGGTATGAAGTAGTTCTGAATCGTATCTCACCGCTACCTGCTCGGTTTCAATAGGGCTTATTGCTTTGTACTGCTCAATAAAATCCTGGGTGAATAGCGATAGAAATGCTTTTCTTTTTTCAAAAATTATAGTTCCATTTTCAAGCAAAATTTCGTCGTACAAGGCGAGTGTTTCTTCTTGAAACACATTGTTTTTTGCAAAATATTTTAACAGAGAATTTCTTTGACTAAGGGCCTGGTTATACTTCAGTAAAGCTTTTAAATAAGCAGCGTCAGACTGTGAAATGATGCTATCAACAAATTTTCTTCTGGTTTCACTGCCTTCTGAAATAAGATCTCGATCTGCAGGTGATATAATTACCAACGGAATCTTTCCAATGTGATCACTTATTCTCTCATAAGTTTTGCCATTAACCTTTATGATTTTTTTGTTGCCTTTTTTAAAACCAATTAATAAATCAAGTTGTTTTTCGTTAACCTTGAATTTTCCTTCGAGGGTAAAAAGCTCCTCACCGTGCCTTACATTTTGCGTACTTTGTGGATTAAAATAGCTTTTTGTGAAGGCTAAATGATAAATAGCATCTAGAATAGTTGTTTTGCCCGCACCGTTTCTACCTACTAAGCAATTGATAGACGAATCAAACTCATATTGATCGGCCTCGAAATTCTTATAATTGATCAGTGAAAGGTATTCTAAATGCATGACTAAAAATGGAAGATAAAAATAAGCATTGTTACCCAGTCGTTAGATTATGATAAAAATTCTATTTTTGCCCATCTAATATAATTGTTTACCATGGCGAGTTATCAGCGAAGAGGATATAAAAAATCGG
>JAAZVG010000082.1 GCA_018623655.1 Flavobacteriaceae bacterium | reverse complement strand
ATGCTTTTATTCTTTTAAGTTGAAATGAATAGTGAAGATTCTCAGTAGATGGATAAAGCTTGATTAATTGACTTTTTCTGAATGAGAATGCTTTAAATAGGGCCCTTCTAACGATCAAAGTGTAGACAAGACCTCCTAATATCCCAAAGGGCATTTGAAAATATACGCGATCAATGATTGTGCTTCCTTTATTAGATGTAGTTACTTCATGTTCGTGATTCCAAGATGTATAAGGACCGTACAACTGCTTGTCAGCAAACAATTTCCCTTCGATATAACTGGTGATTTCACTGACCCAAATTGTTTTGTATAAGGGTAATGGAGTAACACTGTAGTGAAGAACTTTACCTGTGTAAAGCGGAGTGGTGTTCGAGCTTTTGATGGTTAAATTCATCGAGGCAGGTGTCAAGAATTCTAAATTCTTGACATTTGTAAGAAATTGCCAGGCTTCATTTGTTCCTACAGGTAATTCTTGAACCGCTTCGAGGTAATACCAATACATGAATCAAAGATATAATTTGTTTAACTTTTTTACTAAAATAATAAACAAAAACTAATCTTCTAAAAACTCGATAAGTCCTTGGTAGAGTAGGGCAGTTGGTAGTCCTACCACAGAGGGATAATTGCCTGTAATATGGGTGATGCCAACAAGCCCGATCCATTCTTGTATACCGTAAGCGCCAGCCTTATCGAAGGGTTTGTAGTGATCAACGTAGTATTCAATTTCTTCTTCTTTTAACGCTCTAAAATGCACTTCAGTAACTTCATATGAGGTCCATCTTTTATTAGAATCGCCGATACAGAGAGCGGTAATTACCTGATGCTTATTGTTTGATAAAGCCTTAAGCATCCGAATTGCTTCATCCTTATTAGCAGCCTTTTCCAAAGAGGTATTGTTGTTCCAAACAACCGTATCAGAGGTTATGAGTAGTTCATCCTCTTGAAGTGTTGGTTCGAGTGCTTCGAATTTGAGCTCAGCTAAATAGATGGCGATCTCTTCGGCTACCAGATCTGGCGGATAGCTTTCTTCTACAGATGAACTTCTTGTAGAAAAGGTAAGATGGAGTGATTCGAGAAAAGCTTTGCGCCTAGGGGATTGCGACCCTAAAACCAATTTTTTGGCTTTACGCGCTAGTAACTGTTGAATCATTGTTCCAGTGCCCGTTAACTTTTAAAACTTGTTCGATGACATCTCTTACGCAACCTTTACCTCCGTTGATATGCGATATATAATCGGCTTTCTCCTTGATTTCAGGGACTGCATCTTGCGGACAGGTAGCGAGTCGACAAAGCTGCATTGCCGGTAGGTCAGGTAAGTCGTCGCCCATATAAAGGGTTTGTTCGGGATTGATTCCGTAATCTTCTAAATATTCTTTCAGTACTGTGGCCTTATCGTGGGCGCCTAAAAAGATATCGGTAATACCTAAAGCTTTTAGGCGATCTTTAACCGCCTTATTGGTGCCCCCAGTAATGATTCCAACTCCGTAGCCCGATAGCAACGCCACTTTCAGTGCATAACCGTCTTTGACATTCATGGTTCGAATAAGCTCGCCATTTGCGTCAATACTTACACTTCCATCAGTCATCACTCCATCCACATCGAATACAAAATGTTTGATATGGTGTAACTCTGCTTTAAAGATCTTCTTCATAATAGGTTTTGATAGATTCACTTAACTGCTTATACAAAGGTAGTAGCCTTTTTTCTTCTTTTAGCAAACTTAAGTGGATGTCCAATGTTTTGGTATCCTTTCTGCGCGCCGGACCACTCTGAGTTTCTTTCGCATTTTGATGTAGTGCATTATTCAGGCCATCTTCAAGTAATGGGATTAAAGCTTGAAAGGAAATAGCTTCCTTTTCTAGGTAGGCTTGTGTTAATGCAAAAAGATGGTTACTAAAGTTCTGACTCATCACTGCTGCTAGATGTAGCTTTTGACGCTTATCACTTGATAATTTTTCTACTTGATTACTCAGTCTTTCTGCAAATGAGTGCAGTTGTTTGGTAGTTTCTTCGTTGCATCCTTCGATGAATAATGGTATTTCTTTAAAAGACCGAATTACTGACTTTGAAAAACTTTGAAGCGGATAAAAGACTCCGCTCTTTCCATTGAAGTTATGAAGTGGGGTAGCACCGCTGCAATGAGCTATTATTCCTGAATAGGTCGTCAGTAGTTGACCAACCTCTATAATACTTTGATCAGACACGGCGATCAAAATAAGGTCACAGTGGAAGAGTTCTTCAATCTCGCGAACGCTACTTTGATAAAGCGAATCGTCTTTCTCAATACTTCGGCAAAAACATTCAGTTGTAACGTCTTTTAGCGATTTGAGGTTGTGAAATAAATTTCTTCCCAAAGCGCCACATCCAAGAATACCCACGGATTGAATCATATGCATATTCGAAGCTACTGTTTTTAGCTTAAAACGCCTTAATTTTGCACTCTAAACTAAAGCTCTCTTCATGGCTTATTCACTGTTGCGATTTCTATTTTCTACTCGACTAACGAGTGTTCTATTCATTCTTTTTGCATTAGCAATGGCTGTTGGAACCTTTATAGAAAGCATGTATAGCACCGAAACCGCACGAATATATATCTACAACGCGAAGTGGTTTGAACTTATGATGCTTTTCTTCGTAATTAATTTTTTAGGAAATATTAAGCGTTATAATCTATGGAAATGGAGTAAATGGCCTATTCTGGCATTACACCTAAGTTGGATATTAATAATCATCGGGGCAGGAGTAACAAGATACATCAGTTTTGAAGGTATGATGCCTATAGCCGAAGGCGAAACTGCATCAAGTTTTTATTCAGATAAAACGTTTTTAACGGTTTACATTGATGGAGACTTAGCGGGTAATCGAAGAAGAAAATCATTAGAGGATGATATGATTTTCAGCGCTGAGGGTAGAAAAAGTAGTCTACCGTGGAATACGCGTTTCGGAGATACACCAGTGACCATAAGCTATGTGGATTTTATTGAAGAAGCGGTAGAAGATATCATACCTGATGAAAGTGGAAAACTGTTGCTTAAAATTGTCGAGTCAGGAGGTGGAACACGTCATGAACACTTCATTGAAGAAGGCACAGTTTCGAATATTCACAACACACTATTTGCTTTTAATAAGTCTACCGAAGGAGCGATCTCTATTACTTTAGATACCGATGGAAATTACTTAATTAAGAGCCCATTTAGCGCGGATTTTATGCGAATGGCTGATCAGTACACTGGACGATTAGAGTCGGGTGTTCAAGATACTCTGCAACTGAGATCGCTATACACTTTGGGTGATTTAGCTTTCGTTATTCCTAACGGGGCTATCCGCGGCAAAGTAGGTATTGTCCCCTCATTAGATTCTTCGACAGAGGCAAAACAAGCCTTGGTTTTAAAAGTGTCATCGGGGGATCAGTCTAAAGAGGTTACGTTGCTTGGAGGGCAAGGTTTCACAGATTTTGAAGCTCCCTTTGCTTTGGCGGGTCTTGATTTTACGATGCGCTATGGTTCAAAGGAATATGAGCTTCCTTTTGCAATTACCTTAAATGATTTTATCGCCGAGAAATACCCAGGTACAGCGGTGAATTATTCATCGTTTATGAGTCGTATTTCGGTTGAAGATAAAAAGTCTTTTGATTACGATATTTACATGAATCACGTGCTAGACCACAAAGGGTATCGGTTTTTTCAATCAAGCTTTTTTCCAGATGAGACAGGGACTGTTTTATCGGTGAATCACGATTTATGGGGCACATGGATTACCTATATTGGGTATTTTCTCCTTTATATTGGATTGATGGGCCTATTGTTTTTCGGAAAAACACGCTTCAAGGTGCTTGCACAGTCGCTCGAAAAACTAGCGAAGAAGAAGGCTTCTCTAACCATGCTCATAACCCTACTTTCACTGAGTAGTGCTTTGGCTCAATCGAATCTACCTAGCCAAAAGGAGGTGGACTCTATTATTTTTTCGAATGTTGTTGATAAGCAGCATGCCGAACAATTTGCTTCTCTTGTTATTCAAGACGATCAGGGAAGAATGAAGCCGGCACACACCTTTGCCTCTGAGCTACTTCGAAAGCTGAGCTTTAAAAACGAGTACAAAGGACTCGCTCCTGAACAGGTGATGCTGTCAATGATGTTGTATCCAGGTCTTTGGTATAATACCGAGATCTTGGCTTTAGATAAAAAAGCGCAAAACGATAGCATTCGTAAAATTATTGGAGTTGATAGTGATCAGCGTTTTGTTAAGGTTACTGACTTTTTTGATGAATCAGGTTCGAATAAGCTCGGTCCTTATTTACAAGAAGCTTATGCAACAGCTACTCCCAACAAGTTTCAGCAAGATTTCAAAGATGCGGCACTGCGATTGGCACTCCTAAACCGTGCACTAAGTGGTGATATACTGCGTATATTCCCTGTTCCGACTGATGAAAATAATAAGTGGACCTCGGCCTTAGAATATCGTTCAGGAGCCGTAACCGTTACGGATACTCTTTATGGGAGTTTTGTTTCGAATTCGGTTCCGCTCTACTTACAATATGTAGATCAAGGGGTACAAACAGGTGATTATAGTAGCGCTGAACAGCTTCTCACTAGTCTGAAGAGAAGTCAACAACAACTCGGTTATGAGGTGATGCCTTCTGATTCTAAAATAAAAGCTGAGATTATTTACAATCGAATCGATCTGTTTAACCGTCTCTACAAGTACGACGCGCTGATTGGTATTTTATTGTTCTTTTTGGTTGTTGCCAATATTTATAAGGAACGCAAGGCATTGAAGTTTACGATTTCGGGTTTTAGATATTTGATTTATCTCCTCTTTGTGTTACATACTGCTGGGCTGATTCTTCGATGGTATATCTCTGGTCATGCCCCTTGGAGTGATGCCTACGAAAGTATCTTGTACGTGGCTTGGGCAACTATTGCTATGGGAATTGCCCTTGGTAAAAAGAGTGATTTTACCCTAGCCTCTTCAACCTTTGTCGCTTCAATGCTCCTGTGGATCGCTCATCAGAATTGGGTAGACCCTGCGGTTGCAAATCTGCAACCCGTTTTAGATAGTTATTGGTTAATGATTCACGTGGCAGTTATCGTGGGTTCGTATGGACCACTTACGGTCGGAATGATTCTTGGTATCGTTTCCCTATTACTCATAACTCTTAGTAATTCAAAGAATATTGACCGAATGAAAATCAGTGTTAAAGAATTAACAATTATTAATGAATTAGCCTTAACCATTGGTTTAATAATGCTTACGATCGGAAACTTTCTCGGAGGTCAATGGGCCAACGAATCATGGGGTAGGTATTGGGGTTGGGATCCGAAAGAGACCTGGGCCTTGATTTCAATTTTAGTTTATGCGTTTGTCTTACACATGCGTTTAGTTCCCGGTTTAAAAGGGCGATGGGCGTTCAATTTTGCAAGTATTGTGGCTTTTGCAAGTATTATGATGACCTATTTCGGAGTGAATTTCTACTTAGTAGGTCTTCACTCATATGCTTCTGGTGATCAGGTCATTACACCAACCTTTGTATATTACACTTTACTTGGGGTAATCATTCTGGGAGGAATTAGCCTTTATAAGTATAAGAAGGTATATCAATAACCACTAAAACTATGACTGAATTAGATCTTTTAGTATTTGGAGCACATCCTGATGACGCTGAATTAGGTGCCGCTGGCACGATCGCTTCTGCAGTAGCTGAGGGTAAATCGGTAGGAATCATAGATCTTACCCGTGGAGAATTAGGAACTAGGGGTTGTGCAGATGATCGGGATCAGGAAGCGTCTAAGGCTGCAAAGATTCTTGGGGTTAGTTTTAGAGAAAATCTAGGCTTTGCAGATGGCTTTTTCGAAAATAACAAAGAACATCAGCTGGCTATAATAAAAAAAATTAGAAAGTACCGTCCTAAGATTGTAATTGCCAATGCGGTTCACGATCGACATATTGATCACGGGAGAGGAGCGAAGCTAGTTAGTGATGCTTGTTTTTTAAGCGGTTTACAGAAGATTTCAACGACAGATAAAAACGGTAATATCCAAGAGGCTTTTCGTCCGAAACATATCTATCATATGATTCAATGGTATGATTTTGAGCCTGATTTTGTAGTAGATATTAGTCATACGATAGATAAAAAGGTAGCGTCAATTCTTGCATATTCGACTCAGTTTTATGATCCAAACAGTAAGGAGCCTGAAACACCTATTAGTAGTAAAAACTTTTTAGAATCGGTAAAGTATCGAGCTCAGAATATGGGAAGAATTACAGGAGTGGATTACGCAGAGGGTTTTACGGTGCAACGATATCCATTAATTAATAGTTTGTTTGATATCCACTAATTTGTTGTGCTTTTCTCTTTGAATTGATTCTAGAAAAATACTAAATTTGCCAACCTAAATTTACACGGTGGTTGTAGCTCAGTTGGTTAGAGCGCTGGATTGTGGTTCCAGAGGTCGCCGGTTCGAACCCGGTCTTCCACCCTAATGAAAAAGGGCTCCATTTTGGAGCCCTTTTTCTTTGAATATTTAGCTTTTTTATTCTTTTGCTTTATCGACCGTAGGTCTGTTGTCCCTATTAGCTACTTCTAGTGCCGTGTGAAACACCAATCTTGAGCGATTTTCTAAAAGATCGTAATTAATCTTATCAGGGGT
>JAAZVG010000081.1 GCA_018623655.1 Flavobacteriaceae bacterium | reverse complement strand
TGGTTGAAAAACCTTTTGGTACTGCTCATAAGCTATATGATCCTTATTTCTCTATGGCCGGTAAAACTGGTACCTCCCAAGTGGGCTATCAAAAAGGTAAAGACGAGGTTGACTACATATCATCCTTTGCGGGGTATTTTCCAGCAGACAATCCCCAATACTCTTGCATTGTGGTGGTACATCGCCCAGATAAGAACGATAAAATTTATGGTGCTGATGTTGCAGGACCTGTATTTAAATCAATTGCCCAAAAGATCTATGCCACTTCGCCTCATAAAGAAGTGATTCAATTAGACAAGCAATTTGCCTTACTCAAAGTGATATCACCATCAGTTACCGCCACTAAAACTGAAAGAACTGCAAACCGTATGTAATGATGAAATTAAAGGAGCTACTTTACGGAATATCTTTAGAGCGAATAGAGGGTAGTACCTCTATGAGTGTCGACTCTATTGTATTTGATTCGCGTAAGGCATCTTCGGGTTCATTGTTTGTAGCTATTCGAGGGATAGAGGTTGATGGCCATGATTACATTGATAGTGCTATTAAAAACGGCGCACTTGTCATCGTAGTTGAAGAGATGCCTGCTATTCTTAGAGATGGGGTTGTTTATGTTCAGACTCAATGTACAAGAGAGGCACTTTCGATACTTTCAGCGAGTTATTATGGTAATCCTAGTAAGGAGATGAAAGTAGTAGGGGTAACCGGTACCAATGGTAAAACAACCGTAGCTACGCTACTTTATCAACTTTTTACAGAGTTAGGATATACCTGCGGATTACTTTCTACTGTAGAAGTTATGGTCGCGGGAGAAACTTATAAAGCTTCACATACCACTCCTGATCCGTTACAAATACAATCCTATTTCGCTAAAATGCGAGATGCCGGTGTTGCCTATTGTTTTATGGAGATCAGCTCTCATGGGATTGATCAAAAGAGAGCGATAGGAATACACTTTGACGGTGCTTTATTTACCAATTTATCACACGATCACCTTGATTATCACGAGAACTTCGCGAATTATCGGGATGTTAAAAAAAGTTGGTTTGATCACCTGCCAAAGTCGGCTTTCGCCTTAAGTAATACAGATGATAAAAACGGAGCAGTTATGCTTCAAAATTCAGCGGCAAAGAAACGCTTTTATGGTCTTCATTCCCTTTGTGATTATAAGGCCTCAGTGGTTGAAATGCGTTTCGATGGAATGTTACTTCGTATTGAAGGTAAAGAACTATGGACACGCTTAACAGGTAGATTCAATGCTTACAATCTATTACTTGTTTATGGTACTGCGTTAGAATTGGGTGTCAAAGAAGATGAAATCCTCACTGCAATGACCAAACTAAAGCCAGCTCCTGGTCGATTAAATTGGGTTAATGGCGCGAATGGCGTTTATGGTGTCATAGATTTTGCACACACACCGGATGCCTTAGAAAATGTTCTTGATTCGATCAATGCAATTCGAACTCACAATGAATCACTTATAACAGTAGTAGGTTGTGGTGGAGATAAAGACCGAGCTAAACGTCCCAAAATGGGGGCAATTGCTGCTCGATTGAGTTCTAAAGTAATTATCACTTCTGACAATCCGAGGAGTGAAGATCCTAAGCTGATAGCCGATGCCATGTTTGAAGGAGTATCTGTGGAACATCGTTCAAAGGTTTTTATTCAGCTTGATCGCGCAGAGGCGATTCGTATGGCCGTCGCTTTTGCTGTTCCCGGTGATGTAGTTGTTGTAGCAGGTAAAGGTCATGAGACTGAACAAATCGTAGGTGATAAGAAAATTCCTTTTAGCGATTACGAACAATTGTCTAATTCCTTAAATATTCAGTAGTGCTTTATTTTTTATTTGACTTTTTAGATCGTGTGTATGATTTGCCAGGAGCAAGTTTGTTTCGATTCTTATCGTTTAGAGCGGCACTTGCTACCGTTACGAGTCTTTTAATCGCTATTGTTTTTGGAAAGAGTGTCATTGATTTTCTTAAGCGAAAACAAATCGGAGAAACGATAAGAGATTTAGGACTAGAGGGTCAGACACAAAAGGCTGGAACACCTACAATGGGAGGTCTTATTATTATTGGCTCTACTCTTATCCCCGTTTTATTGTTTGCTGATCTAACGAATATTTACATTCAACTTCTACTGCTCTCAACCCTTTGGATGGGTGTTATTGGCTTTATCGATGATTACATTAAAAAATTCAAAAATGATAAGGCTGGGCTCAAGGGTAAGTTTAAGGTTTTAGGTCAGGTTATTTTGGGTGCAGTCGTTGGTTTGGTTTTATATTTTCATCCGCACGTAACCTTAAAGAAAGAGGTTGAAGGCATTCTTTTAAATGACGCTCCAGAGATTAAGGGGGTTATGACGAATATTCCGTTTTTCAAGAATAATGAACTTGATTACACAGATATATTGACAAGTATTGATCCTTCCCTTGCTAATATGGGATGGCTGATATTTATTCCCATTGTCATATTTATTGTTACTGCGGTATCGAACGGTGCAAACTTAACTGACGGCATTGATGGTCTTGCTGCTGGAAGTTCTGCCATTATAATGCTTGCCTTACTTGTTATGGCATGGGTGTCAGGTAATTTTTTATTTGCTGATTACTTGAATATTTTCTACCTCCCAAGAGTAGGTGAGGTAGTAGTTTTTTCGGGAGCCTTCGTCGGAGCCTTAATAGGCTTTATGTGGTATAATACCTATCCTGCTCAAGTTTTTATGGGTGATACCGGTAGTTTAACTATTGGAGGTGTCATTGCAGTTATCGCTCTTATCGTTCGAAAAGAATTACTTATTCCTGTTTTATGCGGGATTTTCTTTGCTGAGTCTCTCTCAGTGATGATTCAGGTCGGATACTTTAAATACTCTCGAAAAAAATGGGGTACAGGTCGTCGCATTTTTCTTATGGCCCCTTTGCATCACCATTACCAGAAGAAAGGGTATCATGAAAGTAAAATTGTGATGCGTTTTCTGATTGTAGGTATCCTTTTAGCTGTTCTCAGCATTGTAACACTGAAAATTAGATAATGCTTCGTCCTGATAGTTACATAGTTGTTTTAGGCGCTGGTGAAAGCGGAGTTGGTGCAGCAGCATTAGCTAAGAAGAAAGGTTTTAAGGTATTTGTTTCTGATTCTTCTAGCATTGATTCAATCTATAAGGAGCAATTGGAATCGTTGTCTGTAGCTTTTGAAGAAGGAGCGCATACTACTGAAAGAATTCTCAGTGCTGATCTAGTGGTTAAGAGCCCTGGTATACCAGATAAAGCTCCTTTAATTCAAAAACTAGTGGCTAATGGTGTTTCTGTAATCTCTGAAATTGAATGGGGATTTTACTTTTTAGAAGGTGGAGAATTGGTTGCAATTACTGGCACCAATGGTAAAACGACGACTGCCACACTCACCCATCACATACTCATAAGCAGAAACAATAACACGCTTTTAGCTGGCAATATTGGAGATAGTTTTGCAGCCGCTGTCGCAAAGCGGCCTAGTGCTAACTATGTCCTAGAGGTAAGTAGTTTTCAGTTAGATGGTATTCAGGACTTCAGACCGCATATTTCTGTGCTTACCAACATCACTCCCGATCATCTTGATCGTTATGACTATTCTTTTAAGAATTATATCGGTTCGAAAATGCGAATTGTTAAAAACCAAACTACTGAGGATTTTTTTATCTATGATGCTGATGATCAAGTTATTGCGAATGAAGTTGAAAGTCGATCTAATGAGATTGCTGCGCGACTTGTACCCTTTAGCTGTGAAAAGAAACTAAATCAGGGGGCCTTTTTAGAAGGTGACCATTTTAAAATAATAATTGACAATCAAACATTTACTATGGAAACGTCAAAGATTCCAATACAAGGAAAACACAATCTTAAAAACACTATGGCTGCTTCTACTGTTGCGATGATTAAGAATATTCGCCGAGAAGCCATTAAACAAAGTATCGAAGGATTCACTGGTGTTACTCACCGAATGGAAGTTTTTGAAGAATTTTCGGGTGTTCGTTTTATCAATGATTCTAAGGCCACAAATATCAATGCCACCTACTTTGCCTTAGAATCGGTTAAACGACCTGTGATCTGGATTGCAGGTGGTGTAGATAAGGGTAACGATTATTCAGCGCTAATGCCGCTTGTTCGGGAAAAGGTGAAGGCGATCCTTTGTATCGGTGTAGAAAATCAAAAAATTGTAGAAACTTTTAATAAGGTTATACCAGAGATTCATGAGCTTTCAAGTTTAGAAGATACAGTTGCTATGGCTATGCGTTTCGCTGAAAGAGGTGATACCGTTATGCTTTCACCTGCATGTGCCAGTTTTGATCGTTTCAAGAACTATGAGGATCGCGGAGATCAATTTAAACAAGTAGTTAGATCCTTAGATTAATGAAAAACGCACTGGGGTTACTTCGAGGAGATCGCACGCTATGGGCCTTAACGGTACTCTTAGCAATTCTCTCTTTCTTGCCAGTATACAGTGCCGGAACACAAATTCACTTTAGTGAATCTAGTTCGGTGATTAGTACCCTTTTGTTCAAGCATATGTTTTTATTAATCGCAGGTTTCGGACTTATCGGGCTAACCCATTATTTACCTATCGAACGTATTGCTATGATTGCATGGCTGCTGCTGATACCCTCTTTAATCCTATTAGCCTATACGCTCACTCTAGATACTTCTTTCGGAGGCGTAAGCGCTAAGCGTTGGATTAAGGTGCCTATCCTTAATATGAATTTTCAGCCATCCACATTATCTAGTGTATTGGTGATGGTTTGTGTAGCTAGTTATTTGGCTAAAACTAAAGGAACGGTCATACGATTTAGGGATAGTATACTCCCACTTTGGCTTCCTATTTTTTCTACTGTTTTACTAGTAGTTGGGCAAAATTTTTCAACTGGGGTGCTTATTGGGTTTAATGCTTTCATTCTATGCTTTATGGGAGGATATCCTTTAAAGTACCTAACGGCTATCGGTCTTTCTATAGCTGCAGGAGCCGCTCTTTTCTTCACGCTCCTATTTACCAATCCCGAAGTAATACCTTCCGATCGCGCTGTCACTTGGAAGAACCGGGTTGAGTCGTTCATGAATCCCGAATTAGCTACCGATGATAGCCGTCACCAAATAACCTTGGCAAAAATTGCAGTTGCTGAAGGCGGTGTTTTTGGCAAGGGTGCAGGGAAAAGTGTGATTAAAAACAGAATCTCCCAAAGCACCTCTGATTTCATTTATGCGATTATTGTTGAGGAGTACGGATTGGTGGGAGGGGTATTTATCTTACTTATTTACATTCTATTTCTGATACGTATTACTGTTTTAGCATATGCTGCTACCTCAGTATTTGCGAAGCTACTGATTGTAGGGCTTGGGCTTCCCATCGTGTTTCAAGCGTTTTTAAATATGGCAGTGGTAGTCGAATTAGTTCCTGTCACTGGTCAACCTTTACCTTTAATTAGTATGGGTGGGACCTCTATTTGGATGACCTGTATTGCAATTGGCATCGTACTAAGTGCTAGTAATCATTCGAAGAAAAAGCAGAAACTTTCCGAGTCAGAATTCTCAATCAAAAATCTAAGTCGTAAATGAGTTATCGATTTGTGATATCGGGTGGAGGTACTGGTGGACATATCTACCCAGCCATTGCTATCGCTGATGCGCTCAAAAAGGTTTATCCCGATTCAGAGCTTGTATTTGTCGGAGCGAAAGGTCGAATGGAAATGGAGCTGGTGCCCAAAGCAGGATACCCAATTAAGGGTTTATGGATTACAGGGATTCAAAGAAATCTAAGTTTAAGGAATCTATTGCTACCCTTTATGATCGCTTCGAGTCTGATCAAATCACTTTTGTTTCTATTGAAATTTAAACCTGATTACGTTGTAGGTACAGGAGGTTTTGCAAGTGGGCCGCTTCTTTTTGTTACTGCAAAATTGAAGATACCCTATTTGATTCAAGAACAAAATGCCTTCGCTGGACTCACTAATAAATGGGTTTCATCTAAAGCAGATGCTATTTGTGTGGCCTACCCAGATATGGATCGGTATTTTCCTAAATCTAAAGTTATTGTTACGGGTAATCCTATAAGGTCATCTTTGGTTTCTAACGAAATTGATCGTGAGACTGCTTTAAAGCTATATCGTTTTAATGCCTCGGATAAAGTCATTTTAATGCTTGGAGGAAGCCTTGGCTCTGCCGCGATGAACAAATGGCTCAGTGAAAACTTATATTTTATTACTAGTCATGGCTTTAGTGTGCTTTGGCAATCTGGGAAAAGCTATTACAATACCTACAAGAGATTTGAAAGTGAATCCGTTAGGGTGGTTCCCTTCATCGAGAATATGGGTGCTGCTTATAGGTTAGCCTCAGGTATCATTTCTAGAGCTGGCGCAGGAGCCATTTCAGAGTTGGCTAGAGTGGGGAAACCAACACTTTTTATTCCCTCACCATTAGTGGCTGAAGATCATCAAACCAAGAATGCAGAAAGTATGGTGGCTTTAGACGCTGCTATGATGCTTCTAGAAAGTCAAATGTTAGATTCTACGATTATCGCGAATTTTCTTAATTACATTAAGTCAGAAGACCCTGAAATGGGTAATCGATTCAAGGCCCAAGCAAGACCAAAGGCAGCACAATCTATTGTCCAACTAATAAGCAATCGATTAGGATGAAAGATGTTTATTATTTCATCGG
>JAAZVG010000080.1 GCA_018623655.1 Flavobacteriaceae bacterium | reverse complement strand
TTTAACCATGTTTTTAAATGGAATTCTTGGCGGTCTGGTAAGTATTACCGCTGGGGCAGATCAAATGTCTCCAAACGACGCTGTAGTCATTGGCTTGTTGGGAGGAGTAATTCTTGTTTTCGCTGTAAGCCTATTGGATAAACTTTTACTGGATGATCCTGTGGGAGCCATCGCTGTCCACCTAATCACTGGAATCTGGGGTACACTCGCAGTAGGTATTTTTGGTGCCATGGCATCATTCGACCAGTTTGTTGTTCAACTAGCTGGTGTTGGAGCGGCAGGTGTTTTCTGCAGTGTTTGCGGATTCATCATATTGTTTGTCATCAAAAAGACAATGGGACTCCGAGTTCCACGTAAAGAGGAGCTAGAAGGCCTCGATATTCATGAACACGGAATGGATGCTTATCCCGATTTCAGACTTAATCAACATTAATATCATCATCAAAAAAATCAAAAATCAAAAAACGAACACCATGAAAAAACTTTTCACAATAGCTGCTGTAGCGCTAACAAGTATCGCTATAGCCCAAGAAACAGAACCAACATTCTCACTTTCAGGATCAGTTGACACTTATTTTAGAAGTAGTGAATACGCTCCAGGAACTTCATTCGCGAACCTCCCAGGATTCTCTCTCGGAATGGCCAACCTTATTTTCGCTTATGAAGGAGAAGACCACGGATTCGTCGCAGACTTAGTAATGGGACCGCGTGGAACTGAAGCTGTTTTTAATTCATCAGGATCATCAAACATTGTCAATCAGTTATATGTATACTATAATTTGAGTGATAGTGTAACACTTACCTTCGGTAATTTCAATACATTCTTAGGTTACGAGGTAATTTCTCCTGCTGCTAACTTTAATTATTCAACATCCTATTTATTTTCATATGGTCCATTCTCTCATACTGGATTAAAGCTAGACGCGGCACTCAGTGATGATGTATCGTTAATGCTCGGTGTAATGAATCAAACCGACTACACAGAAGGTAATTTTGACAGTGCAGGAGATGGAACAGCATTTGATGAGTACATGTTTGGAGCTCAACTTGGAATTTATGGGCAATACCTAAACTTACTTGCAGGAAAAGATTATACCCAAATCGACTACACCGGAGGGTTTAATCTATCTGATGGGTTTTATCTCGGCATTAATGCCTCGAAGGCAACATTAGCAGATGATGCAGAATTCTCTGGTGTAGCCTTATATCCGCAAATCGGACTATCTGATGATTTTTCTCTAGGTCTACGTGGAGAAATATTCAAAGACAATGGAGCTGGGATCCTTGGAGATGGTGAACTAGATAATACTTCTCTAACTCTTACAGGTAGTTATTCAAGTGGTAATTTCACTTTTAAGCCAGAATTTAGATTAGATAAAGGTTCTGAAGCCTTCTACTCAAACGATAGTGGAAGTACTGATAATTTATCATCATTCGTTCTCGCAGCAATATATAGTTTCTAGCCAATGATAATTTAAGTTTAGTTTAGTTCAAAAAGGAGGCTTTTAAAGCCTCCTTTTTTATTTCCTAAAAAGTTCGAAACTCTTTTCTCCTGCTATAATCGCTATATCAAGATGGTTTACACTCGGTACTAACGGACAAGAATATTTCGGATTGTAGGCACAATAAGGATTATAAGCCTTATTAAAATCAATGAGGACAGTCTCCTTTAACGGAAAAGTAAAATCTAAATAACGGCCCCCTCCATAGGTGAGATCACCATTAGTCAAATCAGTGAAAGGTAAAAACACATAATCATCTTCAGCTCCAACTTCGCGATAAACTGGTAAAACGTATTGACGGTTATTTAATTCAAAAAATAAATTTCCGTAACGGATTTCAGAAGTTACTGATCCTGTATTTGTTTTCATCTGAATGGTATCCTTTGTGACAGATTCGCGAAAAAAAGCGTTTACTTGATATTTCGAATCAGGAGTAAAAAAGTCTAATCCATTAAACTTCTTTTTTTCTTTAGGCCTGAGAGGAGAGGTATTTGGATCTTGAAAATACGCGTTCTTGTTTTTTTGCCACTCATATACGGTCTTGAGATTTTCTTGAACCGTATCTAAGTTAATTTGATTAAGATCTGAGTGATATCTTTTATCCTGACAAGAAATGGCTATCAACCAAAGCAAGGATAGAAAAAGATGTTTAACTGAAATTCGGACGCTGTATCGGAGCATTTTTAATCACTTGAGATAAAACAATATGAGTTCTAGTTTCACCATACGAAATTAATAAATCAATCAACTTTTCGAGGTGTCTTTGATCACGCAAAACCACCTCCATAATAATGTTTTCATTTCCAGTGACACGATAGCAATTTCGAACCTCCTTCAATGACTTTACCTTTTCGAGGAATGGCTTGAGCATACCGACAAATGCACGAAGGTGAATGATGGCGTGTAATTGGTATCCCAGAGGTTCAGAGTCAATAGCTAATTGATAGCCTTGAATGATGCCTCGATCCTCTAAACGCCTAATTCGATCAGCCACAGCTGGGGCACTTAGGCCTACAACCTTCGCAATGGTAGATTGCGGTGTTTTAGCATTTTGCTGTAGATTTTTAAGAATTTGCCAATCAATTTTATCCAATCGATCCATACTTTAAAATATAAAATATTTTAACTAAAATACCTAATTATAATAACTAAATATATAAAATTAGTTTATAATATATATTGATTGCCCAACAGAGTAGAGTAATTTCGTAAAGTATGTTAGCATCTAAAACCTTATATCAACGCACGCTTACCATTTGTGAACTCACCGAAAAAGTGAGTCAAGTTTCTGTATGCCAACTTCCACAAAAATCATTCACCTTAGAACTATCGGGTCATCTCATAAACGACAGTATTCTATTAAAATCTAGTATACGCAATGCACTTTACAAAGATCTTAGTGTAAGAAGGCAGAATAAAATGGTACAATTTGCATTAATCCTGGTGCGAAACTTACAGTACTATCTGAAAGGTCTAGAATACGACTCAAGTCTCCCAAGTGACTACACCAAGACGATGTTAAATGAATTAAGAAAATATCATCGATACCTTTTGATGCGATACAAGAAGTGGAATGCGCTGCTCAATTAGGAAAGGTTTTTCAAGAATTCAAGCGCCTTTTCATTAAAAGTTTGTGGGCGCTCCACATTCACCACATGACCGCATTTCTCAACAACAAAGAGATTAGCTAATGGATTAGCGCCAACAAGTTCTCTTATTGGTGGGAGAAATAAATAATCCTCTTCACCCATCACGTATAGCGTAGGGACAATAGAGGTAGCCTCTCTATAAAATCGCAAGAGCGGATTGATCTCAGCAGTAAGTTTAAACCATCGTATAAATTCCTTTTGATATAATTTTCTGGCTTCACGAACAAAAAGGTTTCTCGATTCTTGATGATTCTTGTTAGGCATTATGATAAATGCAAAGAATCGATATAACCACAGGTAGGGGATCATGTTTTTAAACCAGTTACCTAATTTCATCAATAATTGGGATCTGAAATCTAATTTTACAATGGCCCCACCGAGCACCATGGCCTGTATTCGATTCGGATAACGATCTTCAATATTTCGAATAAGAATTGTACCTAACGAAATCCCGATAAAATGAGACTTTTGTATTCCTAAATGATTTAGAACTTCAATAATATCATCAGTCACAGAATCAAAGGTATAGCGCTGCAAAGTCTTCACTAAATTCGATTTAGAGTTTCCGTGCCCTCTAAGGTCTAAGAGAAGTACATTAAAATGCTTTTTGAAATCTCGTATCTGACGAAACCAAATTGTCGAACTACCCCCAGCCCCGTGAACGAAGGTCACCCACTGATCACTTTTAGCCTCTGTATAGGTAGTGTAATGTAACATGCTTATGAAGCTAGCAAACTTTTCATTTGCAGCTGTAATTTTTTTGCAGAATTTGCCGCAGCCTCCGCAAAATCTTCTCCAGAACTCGCATAAATTATACCACGCGAAGAGTTGACCAGCAACCCAACTTCTTCGTTGCTACCATTGTCATAAACTGCTTTAAGATCGCCGCCTTGAGCACCAACTCCAGGAACCAAAAAGAAAGCCTTTGGCGCCAAATCTCTAATCTGCTTTAGTCGATCTGCTTTGGTGGCTCCTACCACATACATCACGCGCTCAGAATTAAAGTAGCTTTGAGTTAATTTCACTACCTGCTCGAACAAGGTCGATGAGCCCTCTCCTATATACTGAAAATCTTCAGCACCCTTATTTGATGTTAAAGCAAGAACAATCGGATACTTTCCTTCTTGTTTCAAAAACGGCGCTATAGCATCAGTTCCCATATAAGGTGAAAGCGTAACTGAATCAAATTGTAGCTTATTGTAAAAGGCCTCGGCATAACGCTCAGCCGTGTTTCCAATATCGCCCCGCTTGGCATCTGCTATGGTAAAATGATTCGGATAATTCGCATTGATATAGGCAATCGTTTTTTCTAATGATTGCCATCCACTAACACCATAAGCCTCGTAAAAAGCAATATTAGGTTTGTACGCCACGCAATAGTCAGCGGTTGCGTCAACGATCGCCTTATTGAATTCAAATAAAGGGTCTATTGCACTCTTTAAATGCGATGGAATCTTTTCTAAATCAGTATCTAATCCGACACATAAAAAGCTATGTTTTTTTCGTATTTGCGCTACTAAATTTTTTAATTCCATACTAGAATGATTCTGATGCCTCTTTTAACTTCTCAGTGTTTTCAACCAATTGAAGCTCATCTATGATTTTTTGAATATCTCCATTTATGATGTTTTGTAAATCATAGAGGGTAAGTCCTATTCGGTGATCGGTCACACGACCTTGCGGATAATTATAGGTTCTAATCTTCGCAGAACGATCACCAGAACTCACTTGCGAATTGCGCTTAGCGGCATCCTCCTCCTGACGCTTTGCGAGCTCTAAATCATATAAACGAGACCGCAATACCTTGAAGGCCTTCTCTTTGTTTTTGTGTTGAGATTTTTGGTCTTGACACTGTGCTACCAAGCCGGTAGGTATATGAGTCAGTCGAACAGCAGAATAAGTTGTGTTTACCGACTGACCACCGGGTCCTGAAGAACAAAAGAAATCTATTCGCACGTCTTTTGGGTCAATTTGAACATCAAAATCCTCTGCTTCGGGAATAATCATCACCGTTGCTGCACTAGTATGAACCCTACCCTGTGTCTCTGTTTGGGGAACTCGTTGTACGCGGTGAACTCCTGCCTCAAATTTCAAAGTTCCATACACATTATTTCCTGTTACCTCAAAATGAATTTCTTTAAAGCCTCCTGCGGTACCTTCATTGAGGTCAATAACGTTTGTTTTCCAGCCTTTTCCATCACAATATTTCGCATACATTCGATAAAGGTCACCAGCAAAAATACTTGCCTCATCTCCTCCAGTACCAGCACGAATCTCCATTACTACATCTTTAGCATCTTCTGGATCTTTAGGAATAAGCAGAATTTTAATCTCCTCTTCTAAAGGACTTAAGGCTGATTTAGCCTCATCCAATTGCATTTTTGCCATTTCGACCATCTCAGCATCCTCAGCCTCTGAAATGATTTCCTCGGCCTCTTCCAAATTTGCCAGTAAGTTCAAGTATTCCTGTCTTTTCTCAACGATCGGACGCAAATTAGTGTATTCCTTATTGAGATTGACATATCGCTTCTGATCAGCAATGACGTCGGGTTGAATGATCAGGTCAGAAACCTCATCATAACGTTGTTTAATGATATTTAATTTATCAATCATAGGTACGCTTTGCAAGACTCAAATATAGGCCATTTGAGCCGATAGAATTTAAGATTTAGGCGTATTCAAACTGCCCAAACTCACTTCTTATGGTTAACTTCTTTTGGGTAGAAGCCTCTACCCTTCCGATCACTTTAGCTCGGATATTAAAGCTCTCCGATATACGAATCATCTCCTCCGCGGTTTTTTCATCCGTATAGGCTTCAAGGCGATGTCCAGAATTAAATACTTGATACATCTCCTTCCAATCGGTATTAGATTCTTTTTGTATCATTTTAAATAAAGGAGGTATCTCGAATAGATTATCCTTGATCACATGAAGATCATCTATGAAATGTAAGACCTTTGTTTGAGCCCCACCACTGCAATGAACAAGCCCATCAATCTTGCTGCGGTCGATGGTCTCAAAAATTTTCCTCATCAGTGGCGCATAGGTTCTGGTAGGAGACAAAACTAATTTACCTGCGTCTAAAGGACTACCCTCTACCGAATCCGTAAGACCAACAGTTCCACTATAAACCAAGTCGCTCGGTACCGATGGGTCATAAGTTTCAGGGTATTTTTCAGCAATTGCTTTAGAGAATACATCGTGTCTAGCAGAAGTTAATCCGTTACTTCCCATTCCGCCATTATAAGTTCGTTCATAAGTTGCCTGTCCATAAGATTCGAAACCTACAATAACATCTCCTGGCTTAATATTCGCATTGTCAATCACCTCATCCCGTCTCATTCTAGCAGTAACTGTAGAATCAACAATTATAGTTCGGACAAGATCACCCACATCGGCGGTTTCACCTCCAGTAGTGTGTATCTGAACTCCAAAGTCAGCTAATTGACGCACTAACTCTTCGGTGCCATTGATGATGGCTCCGATTACTTCACCTGGGATTAAATTCTTATTTCGCCCAATAGTAGAGGAGAGCAGAATCGATTCGGTTGCTCCTACGCAAATAAGATCGTCGAGATTCATGACTAG
>JAAZVG010000079.1 GCA_018623655.1 Flavobacteriaceae bacterium | reverse complement strand
ATTTAATCACCCAAAACATAGCGATATAGCAGGCCCAAATAAATAAGGTATGGCCTAGAAACGCTGTTCTATTTTTCATTTGAAAAACGGATAGAAGACCAGTTCTTATACCTTCTAGAAACGCAACTAGTTTTGTTACAAGAGTGAACGAACTTGATTTTAGAACTCGTATTGAAATCATTAACCCAATTACTGCGACTACGATTACAGCGATAGACAGTATTAGGGTATTTTGATTTTCCTTCAATAGGACCAATAGTCTCTCAGTTTGTAAAATAAAAGCTAAGAAGATGACTAGAAGTAGCATGATAAGGTCGATTATGCGTTCGGTTACAATGGTTCCAAACCCTTTGTCGAAAGGTACTTTTTCATAAGTGCTTAATGATGTTGCTCTTAGCACCTCGCCAGATCTTGGAATACCTAGATTAGCAAAATAAGCCATCATCACAAAGTAAAAATTAGCAAGTATAGAAGGGTGATAACCAAGCGGTCTAAGTAGGTAATTCGCCCTTATCGCTCGAGAAAGATGACTTAATAATGCTAGTATAATTGATGCAGCAACAAACCATGGATTTGCCGAGCTGATGTAGCTTATGATTTCTTTGCGAATTTCTTCAGGGGTACTTAGGTAGGAATAGACAATCAGAAAGACCCCAATAGCGATAGGTAAAAGGGTTTTAAAGAGCTTTCCGATCGACTTATTCGCCATTAAGATTTCAGCAAGTTGGTGTTTTCGTCAGGAAAAATAACAGAAGGTTGAAACTGACGCGCCTCTTCCATACTCATGTATCCATAAGCCATAATTATCACAATATCGCCTGGAGCTACACGTCTTGCGGCTGCCCCATTTAAGGTAATTTCTCCACTGCCTCTTGGCCCTGGAATGACATAGGTTTCAAGACGTTCTCCGTTATTGTTGTTAACCACTTGAACTTTCTCTCCTCGAACCAGATTAACAGCGTCCATGAGGTCTTCGTCAATGGTAATACTACCGATATAATTAAGGTCAGCGCCGGTGACTTTAACTCGGTGAATCTTTGATTTTACTACTTCAATCATCATCGGTGCAAATGTAGCGACTAATTAATTCATGGCAAGATTATCGATAAGTCTAACACCATCGATTTTCGCTGCAATAAAAGCCCTGTATTTCTTATTTTTTATTCGTTCTTGGTGCGCTGATAACTTTAATGCTTCATTAATTTCAAAGTATTCAAGTTCGAAAGAAGGATGATTTTGAAAAGCTGTAATAACGGCCTCCTTTATCTTTGGTAGAGACATAGAGGTGAATCGGCGTTTAGCCCAGAGAAGCTGCTGATAGATAAATGTTGCTTTTGATTGTGCTGCCGGACTCAACCTTTGATTTCGAGAACTCATGGCCAAGCCAGAACTTTCTCGAATAATGGCACAGCCGACGATTTTTACCCCTAAACGCATTTGTTTAGCTACTCTCGAGATAATGAGGAGTTGTTGATAATCTTTCTCACCAAAATAGGCATGATTAGGGCGAGTAATTCGTAGAAGTCGTTCCACAATGGTAGCTACCCCATTGAAATGACCCGGTCTATTCGGTCCTTCCATTACCTGATCTAGATTATTGAAATCATATTTTTTTGAGGAGATATTACCATCATAAATGTCTTCAGCTTGAGGAGCGTAAACCCATATTTCACCTTGTTCTGCTGAAAGTAGAATGAGGTCTTTTTCTAACATCCGAGGGTATGCAGCTAAGTCATTCTCGTCGTTGAATTGGGTAGGGTTTACAAAAATACTTACTACAGTAATATCGTTTTGATAGAGCGAACGTTTAACTAAACTTAGGTGTCCTAGGTGTAAAGCCCCCATTGTAGGAACAAGGCCTACCCTGCGTTTTTTTGATTTTTCAGAGCGTAGAGCTTTTTGTAAATCACGAGTGCTTTTATAGAGTTGCATTTGCGCAGGTTGAGGGCTCAAAAATACCACAAATGGGCTTATCCACAATAATTTCTTATCTTTGTGCACTGTTTTTTTGAGCACAAAACCAAGGGTTTATGAATGGAAAAAGGATTTTATTTGTTTCGTCAGAGCTAGTACCCTATTTGCCAGAGAACGATGTTTCTTCAATGTCGTACGAAGCGCCTAGAGTGGTAAATAATAATGGAGGTCAAATACGCATTTTCATGCCTCGTTACGGATCGATAAACGAACGCAGACACCAGCTTCACGAGGTGATCCGTCTATCAGGTATGAATTTAGTGATAAACGATATGGATATGCCTTTGATTATCAAGGTCGCCTCAATCCCAAAAGAGCGTATTCAGGTTTATTTCATTGATAATGAAGAATACTTCAAGAGAAAGGCCATTTTCACTGATAAAGAAGGTAAACTGTTTGAGGATAACGACGAGCGTGCAATTTTCTTTGCCAAGGGAGTTATAGAGACTGTCAAAAAATTGAATTGGGCTCCGGATATTATTCATGTTCATGGCTGGATGGCTTCTTTACTGCCACTTTACCTTCGAACTTGCTACAAAGACGAACCCATTTTTTCTGAATCTAAAATTGTCACTTCAATTTACAACCAAGGGTTTGAAGGGAATCTTCCTGGAGATATTTGTAAGAAAGTTGCCTTTGATGGCATAGAAACTTCAGAAATTACTGATCTTGAGCAGCCAAATCATATGAATTTGTTAAAAGTAGCTGCAGATCATTCAGATGGAATTATTTTAGCCAGCGAAAATCTACCAGAAGAAATAAAGTCGTACTGTGAAGCCTATGACAAGCCTGTTCTACCTTATGTTTCACCTCAAGAAACTGAAGAGGCTTACCTTAAGTTCTATAACGACCAACTACCTGACTAACCCGTCTATGACTACATACCGTCTACACCATTTTGGCGCTGTAATAGCTCTAGTATTACTTGTTGTTTTTAGCGCCTGTGAAAAGGATACCTATACATTAGGTCAATCGGTGATTGAAGGAGAGCCATTTAATACGAATCGAATTGAATATCCAATAGAAAGTATCAAACAGCTAAAAGTAGATCGAGTTCAAACCAGTCAACTTCCTATCTTTCAGTTAGGCAATTTTAATGATCCAATTTTTGGAACTACAAATGCTCAAATACTTACTCAGGTACAATTAACCGAAGCTAAGCCGATTTTCGGAAGACTCTCAGCAGACACCGAAGGCCTTGAAGATTTGTCTGGTAATAACGATACCTTGAATGAGAACGAAACGGTGGTAAGAGCTAGATTATACATTCCTTTTCAAAAGGTTCCAGCGGCTTCACAGGACTCAGATAGTGATGGCGTTCAAGACGCCTTTGATGTTGACCCCAACGATATTAATAGCGATAGCGATGGAGATGGTCTTACCGATAACGAGGAGCGTTTGCGCGGAACAGATCCTTTAAACGCAGATACAGATGGTGACGGTATCAATGATTTAGATGATGAAAGCACGGCTTCCAATTCATATGCAAAGCGCGTCGCATTAGACAGCATATATTCCTTCTCTGAAAGTAAAGTCTATGATTTAACAGTTAGACATAGTGACTTCTTTTTGAGGAATCATGAGCCAACCAGCGGTTTTTTAGATCCGTCTGCCTATTTCTCAGATGACTCTTCGAAATTTGAAGATTTTCTAGGAGTTACTCTTTATCAAGGTAGGGATACCATTAGTGAGTTTCAGTATATTGAATATCAAATTGATGATCCTGATACTGAAGAAGACGAATCGGCCTTTACAGATGCTTCTAAAACAAAAGATCCGGGTATTTATATAGATCTAGATCCACAATTCTTTCAGACAATGATTCTAGATAAAGAAGGGGGTTCAGAACTACTGTCTCGTTCTAACTTTAAAGATCATTTTCGCGGCATTCACCTTTCCTTAGCTACAGACAACGACATAATGATGCTTTTTAATCTTACTTCGGGTTATATCGAAGTGGATTACACTAACGATTTTTGGAATACCCAAGGCGATAGCGATGAAAGCAATGACGCAATAGATACCGAGGAGCGCAGCTTTCGCTTGAATTTAGTTTCTGGAGGATCATTTGGTATTACTAGCGGCAATGCAGTAAACACTTGGACGGCAGAAAATAGCGTTTCGGTAGTCGACAATCAAGATTTCGTAGAACGTGTTTATCTCAAAGGAGGTAGTGGTTATCTGGCACAGTTTCAAATTCCGGATGAAATTATCGATGAGATTAAAACAAATAATTGGCTAGTAAATGAAGCGAATATCGTTTTTCATGTCGATCAGGATGTAATGCAGCAGTACCCTCAACAGCCTTCACGTTTATATTTATTTAAAGAAGGGAGCAATCTTCCGGTTTATGACGCAATGACAGAGACTTCTGAGGATGAAACCCCATTAGGCATTTTCTTGAACTACGATGGGATTTTACAGTACGATACAGAAGGTGAAGGTTCTCATTATACCGTTAGACTAACTGACTACTTAAATCATATCGTTCTTAGAGATTCGGTTAATGTACCGATTAATGTAGCAGTAAGCGCAAATATTGGTCTTCCACTCACCTACGCGGCTAAGGTATCAGATTCAGACGAGGTAATCTCGTATCCTCAAATGAGTGCTGCAACACCTTTAGGCACGGTGCTTTACGGCTCGAATAATTCGGTGCCTGAGGATAAGCGCCTAGAACTCAAGATTTTTTATACTGAAATTCAGAATTAAACATCGGTAGATATCGATTTACCCTATATTCCAATGGTTTTTAGGGATATTCCCCTTTTCTTTTTTACTAATTTTGAGGTCTAAAACAACCCATTTATGTGTGGAATTGTAGGATATCTCGGTTCACGAGAGGCTTTCCCAGTAATAATTAAAGGACTTCAGCGTTTAGAATACCGAGGCTACGATAGTGCCGGTGTTATGTTGTATGATGGTAGTGAAGTTCGAGTCAGTAAAACTCAAGGAAAGGTTTTTGACCTAAAGACAAAGGCAGAAGGCGAACATAATACTAAAGGTTTTTTAGGTATTGGTCATACACGCTGGGCTACTCATGGTGTGCCAAACGATGTCAATGCGCATCCCCATCAATCGAACTCTGGTCGTATTGTTGCTATTCACAACGGGATTATTGAAAATTACGCTCCCATTCAACAAACGCTTGAAAAACGAGGATATACTTTTCAATCAGACACTGATACTGAAGTACTCGTAAATCTCATCGAAGAGATACAAATTAAGGAAGAGGTTTCGCTTACCAAGGCAGTTAGACTTGCTCTGAATGAGGTAGTGGGAGCCTATGCGCTGGTGGTTTTTGATGCATCTGATCCATCGACTCTCGTTACCGGACGAATGGGGAGTCCACTTGCTATTGGAGTAGGAGAGAACGAATTTTTTGTCTCCTCTGACGCTAGTCCTTTCATCGAATTCACTTCAAATGCGATTTATCTAGAGGATGGTGAAATGGCAACGATTCGCTTAGATAAAGAAGTGGCAGTTAGAAAGATTGCCAACGAGAAGAAGGTTAATCCTTTTATTCATGAGCTTCAATTGTCGCTTGACGAGATAGAAAAGGGCGGATATGACCACTTCATGCTCAAAGAAATCTATGAGCAACCCAAAGCAATTCGAGATACTTATCGCGGTAGGCTAAATGTCGAATCGGGTCTGATTAAGATGGCCGGAATAGACAATCAACTCGACAAGTTTCTCAATGCGAAACGAATCATTATTGCGGCTTGTGGCACTTCTTGGCATGCAGGATTGGTCGCTGAATATATCTTTGAAGATCTTGCTCGTATACCCGTAGAGGTTGAATACGCTTCTGAATTTCGATATCGCAACCCCGTAATCGGCCCTGGAGATGTCCTTATTGCTATCTCACAGTCTGGTGAAACTGCAGACACTCTGGCTGCTATTAAGATGGCAAAGAGTCGCGGAGCCTTTGTTTTTGGAGTATGTAATGTGGTAGGTTCATCAATTGCCCGGGAAACGCATGCAGGAGCCTACACCCATGCTGGCCCTGAAATTGGGGTAGCTTCGACGAAGGCTTTCACCACCCAAATTACTGTACTCACCTTAATTGCCTTAAAGCTAGCTAAAGAAAAAGCTACTATTAGTGATTCTGAGTATGCACATTTGGTTAAGGGGTTAGCCTCGATTCCTTCTCACATTGAAACCGTACTTCAATCAGAAGCAGCGATCAAAGAAATTGCTGAGGTTTATCACCAATCAACCAATAGTCTTTATCTAGGTCGAGGTTATAATTTCCCAGTAGCACTCGAAGGAGCGCTTAAATTAAAGGAGATTAGTTATATCCATGCCGAAGGGTATCCAGCTGCAGAAATGAAACACGGCCCAATCGCTCTTATCGATGAATCGATGCCAGTATTCGTTGTAGCCATTAGAAAAGGACATTATGAGAAGGTGGTAAGCAACATTCAAGAAATCAAGTCTCGAAAGGGTAAGATCATTGCGGTAGTAACCAAAGGAGACAATCAGGTGGCTGAATTAGCCGATCATTGCATCGAAATTCCTGAAATCGAGGAGTCGCTTAGCCCTATGCTAACTACTACACCGTTACAACTATTATCTTATCATATTGCGATTTTACGCGGATGTAACGTAGATCAGCCGCGAAATCTGGCTAAGTCGGTTACGGTGGAGTAAGTGAAGATGGTTCTTTGGAAGGGGCTATTTTGCTTGATGACATTCGATCGGTACTCTTTGATCAATCCCTTTATGACCTTACGAAAGCAAGGGAGTATATGACTCGTCCGCCAGAGGTGATTGATTACGCTAAAGACAATATGCAGCAGGTCATGCAGCGTTTTCAGGATAGT
>JAAZVG010000078.1 GCA_018623655.1 Flavobacteriaceae bacterium | reverse complement strand
GTGATTTCGAAAAATAAAGATCAAATAGAAAAGCAGGTTTGGACTCATAATCCTGAAGGGGATAAAATTATTGTCCATCGAAGTGCCACCGACGCCGATGAAGGTAGATATGTTGCAAGCACTTTATTTGAGTGGAAGCTAAATAATCAATTGAAAAACGGCGATTTTGCTGTTCTTTATCGAACAAATTCTCAATCGAGAGCTATAGAAGACGCACTAAGAAAAAGGGACATTCCCTATAGAATTTATGGAGGCCTTTCGTTTTATCAGCGCAAGGAGATTAAAGATGTTCTTGCCTATTTGCGTTTAGTAATCAACCCCAAAGATGAAGAAGCGCTCATGCGAGTAATTAACTATCCTACTCGGGGTATTGGTCAAACTACAGTAGATAAATTAGTGGTTGCTGCTAAAGAAACGGGCATGAGTATTTTTGAACTTTTATCTTCTGAAAATCGTCCATTTTTAAAATTAAATGCTGGTACTTCGAATAGATTAGAAAATTTTGCGACGATGATAAAAAGTTTTCAGATTTTGGCGGAAAGCGCAGATGCATTTGCCTTAACTGAGCATGTTATCAAGAAAGCAGGTTTAGTACTTGAAATGAAAAAGGATGGTACTCCGGAAGGTATTGCCCGTTTGGAGAATCTGGAAGAACTTCTAAATGGTATTCAAGATTTCGTTGAAGGCCAAAGAGAAATCGATGAGGCCACAGGCTCCATTACTGAATTTTTAGAAGACGTAGCACTAGCAACTGATTTAGACAAGGAGGTCGGTGATGATGATAGAGTTGCTCTCATGACGATACACTTGGCTAAAGGGCTTGAATTTCCTTATGTTTTTATTGTGGGATTAGAGGAAGATTTGTTTCCATCTGCAATGAGTATGAATACGCGTGCTGAACTTGAAGAGGAGCGAAGGCTATTCTATGTCGCTCTAACTCGTGCAGAAAAACAAGCTGTTCTCACTTACACCATCAATAGATACCGATGGGGTAAGCTTATTGATGCTGAACCAAGCCGATTTATTGAAGAAATAGAAGATAAATTTTTGGATAATCAAGTAGTCGATTTCCGAAAAAATTTCAGCCCTTACCTAGATACGAGTTTGTTTGGAGAAGTGGATCATTCAAAATTAAGAACGGTGAAGCCTAAGCCAGGCAAGCCTTCTTCTATTGGTAGGCCCACTGAAAAACAATTAAAAAAGCTTAGAAAAATTAAACCAACTTCTGTTCAACCCGCAGCTGAATCTGCCACCTTATATATCGATTTGTCTGTTGGAACAAAGGTGAGACACGAACGATTTGGAACCGGTGTTGTAGAAAATATCGAAGGAGTTGGGGTGAATAAGAAGGCAGAAATTCTATTTGAATCTGGAGGACTTAAAAAGCTTTTATTAAAGTTTGCTAAACTTGATATTATTGAATGAAAAAAGGACCTCAATTGAGGTCCTTTTAGCTTATGGTTGTTTTTAAACTACTGTATTGAAGGGTTTTTCATTCCCTCTTCGATCATGTCAAAGAATTGATCTAATTTCGGTAACACAACAATTCGTGTACGACGGTTTTTAGCGCGATTGGCAGTACTATTATTCTCTACTAAAGGAACGTAATAGCTTCGGCCAGCAGCAGTCATTCGCTTGGGATCTACTTCAAATTCATTTTGAAGAACACGAACAATCGCTGTAGCTCTTTTAACAGATAAATCCCAGTTATCTTTGATTTCGGCATTGGTTTTAAATGGCACATTGTCTGTGTGTCCTTCTACCATAAATTCGAAATCGGGCTTAGCGTTTACAACTTTAGCAACTTTTCCCAGCACCTGCTTCGCTTGTTCAGAAACCACATAACTTCCGCTTCTAAATAGCAGTTTATCAGCTATTGAAACAAAAACCACTCCTTTTTCTACGTTAACCTCAATATCAGTATCGTTAAGATTACCTAACGCTCCTTTCAAGCTAGCAACTAAGGCTAAGTTCACTGAATCTCTTCGTGTGATGGCATCTTGAAGTCTAGAAATTGAAACTTCTTTTTCTTTCAAGCTTTCTAATGTCTTTTCAAGGTTTTCAGCACCCTTTGAAGTAAGTGTGGTGAAGTCATCCATATTGTTAATGAGTTCTTGGTTGTTTGATCGCAAGAAATCGTTTTGACTAGAAAGCGCTTTCACTTGAGCTTCGTACTTACTGATCTCAGTGGCGTAATCATTCATTGTTCTTGTTGTTGCGGCAAGCTCATTTTTCGCATTGTATAATTCTGACGAAACAGTTTTGAACTTCTTAGAAGAAACACATGAGCCTAGCATTAAAGCCAAGATCGCCACAGGAATAAGTTTTACTTTCATAATCGTGTTTGTTTTATTTAATACCAAAATAGCAAATAGTTTGCCAAACTTTTAATTTCCTTTGGATAAAGTAGGTTTTATCATTTACTGTTTCCTTTGATGTAGTAATCAAAAACAATAGATCGTTTTATGGGCTTTACAGGAGGGTCGTAGTTACCACTTCTCTCTTTAAAATAAATCCAAAACTTAGAATAAAATTGAAGATGAGCCTTTAGAATAGCTATGGTATGCTTTGGTTTTAATTGAAATAAAAAGAATAAACCCGCTACACCATCTAGGATTAATCGAGCTACAACCAGAAATAAAAGCAGTTTCGCATCTACATTCTTTACGATATTGAGTAAAGAGTTTCTAAAGTTTAACTGTGTTTTGAGCGGATTAGTATTAGACAGTGTAGAACCTCCCAAGTGATAAACCCAACTTTTAGAGGTATACCAAACCTCATAGCCTGTACGTTGAGCTCTCCAGCACAAATCAATTTCTTCTTGATGGGCAAAATACCTCTCATCAAAACCATTGAGCTTTTTAAATAATTCATTTCTAATAAAAAGGCATGCACCGGTAGCCCAAAAAACAGGAAGCTCATCGTCGTATTGACCATTGTCTTTTTCGATGTGCGCAAATAACCTTCCTCGGCAATAGGGGTATCCTAGAAAATCTATAAATCCTCCCGCAGCACCGGCATATTCGAATAATTTCGGGTTTTTCTCGTCTAATATTTTTGGTTGAACAATTCCAATGGTTGGATTATTGAAGAGGTTTATCACTGGATCAATCCAATTAGCACTAACACGAATATCAGAATTTAATAAACAGAGATAGGTTTCATTTACTGACTTCAGACCTTTGTTATATCCGCCTGCAAACCCGTAGTTTTTATCCAGTGAAATGATTTTTACATCTTGAAAATTAGATTTCAAAACTTCCTTAGAGTTGTCTGTTGAGCCATTATCGATAACATAAATCGTTGCTTTTTTACTGTGCGTGACAACACTAGGCAAAAAACGTTTGAGTAGTTCGCTGCCGTTCCAATTAAGTATTACAATAGCTAGGTCTAATTTCATCTGTTTTCAAACTGATCAATAGAAGAAAGCCATGTATAGCTTTTATCCGCTAAATTAAGATGAGCCAATTTATGGGTCAACCCATTAGTTAATAATAGATAATCAGGTTGAAGTACTTCACAATACCTCAAACTTTGGTTAATTACCTTTTCATCAATTGTTACCTCAGGAGCCTTACATTCTGCTAGTAGTTGTACACAGCCATTAGGCCTAAACGTTGCGAGATCAAATCTAGAGTGGATTTGGCCAGTAGTTACCTTGTGTTCAACTTTCATGAGATTTGGGGAGACCTTGTAGTTATGAATTAAAAAATGAATAAGATGTTGACGAACCCATTCTTCAGGTTGAAGTAAAACAAATTTTTTCCGAATAATATCGAAGATGACCCATCCCTTTTCGGTATTTTTAGCCTTGAATGAATACGACGGAAATTGAAGCTTTGGTAATGATTGCATCTCATACAAAAGTAGTATAATGAGCAGTTTTGAATCGATTAAATCGGCTATTTCAAGTAAGAATTATCCTGCAGTGGCGGTTTTATATGGGGAAGAGCCCTTTTTCTTAAAGGAGTTATCAAAATTGTTTGAAAATAATGTGGTCCCAGGGGATGCTAAAGATTTTAATCAGCATATTCTTTATGGGAAGGACACTTCTATGGGAGAGGCGATTCAAAGAGCCCGAGCTCTTCCAATGTTTTCTGATCGTACGCTTGTAATGGTTAGAGAAGCACAACATCTTTCAAAACAGTTGGGAGAATTAGAAAATTATTTAGACCATCCAAACCCTTCTGCAGTGCTAGTGTTTATTATGCACCAAAAATCTTTAGATAAAAGACTCAAGGTTGTAAAACGAATTGATAAGGAGCAATTGCTTTTTGAGAGTAAAACAATTTACGAAAACAAAGTAGGTGGATTTTTAGACGATTTGCTAAGCAGTAAGGGAGTGAAACTTTCTAGAAAGGCAAAGCAGTTAATGTTATTTAGTATCAGTACCGATCTTTCTCGTTATGAACGAGAGATTGATAAATTAACAACGGCCGAGCCTGCTGTTTCAATGTTCGATGAAACTCATATTGAACGTCATGTTGGTATTGATAGACATTATAATGTTTTTGAACTCACCAAGGCTTTAAGTGAAGGTAATCATAAAAAGAGTGCTTCAATTTTAGGATATTTTTCTAGAAATACTAAAGATCATCCGCCGATTGGAACATTAGCTGTACTGTATCCTTTCTTTACTAAGGTTTTTAAACTACACACATTGAGTAACACTAAGGATGCATCTAGAGTGCTAGGAATTTCTCCTTACTTTTTATCTGAATACCAGTCGGCTGCAAGAAATTTCCCCATGAAGCGAATAACGAAGATTATTAGTTCACTTCGGCATTTAGATATGAAATGTAAAGGGGTGGGAGGGGCGCCTGGTTTAAATGATCAACAGATATATCAGGATATCGCAATAGCTCTTCTTTGATAAATTACCATGGTTTGAAGCGGTCGGGGCGACTTTCTCTCATTAGATTGTAAAGACCATCAAAAATTTCTTCTGCATTAGGCTTAGAGAAGTAATCTCCATCTGATCCGTAAGGTGGTCGGTGTTCTTTTGCAGAAATTATTAGTGGTGCAGAATCAAGGTAGGGAAAACCTTTTTGAACCGAAATAATGTGATTTAAAAGAAACGCATTGTATCCCCCTGGTACATCTTCATCGACGATAGCTAATCGGTTGGTCTTTTTTAAACTCTCTACGGTACGCATACGCTTATCAAAGGGCCATAGCGTCTGAGCATCGATAACTTCGCAAGAAATCCCATGAGTTTTAAGTTTCTCTGTCGCCTCACATACAATATTAAGCGTTGACCCATAAGAAACGACAGTAATGTCAGTACCTTCCTCGATGATTTCAACCTCGCCAATGGGAGTGGTAAAATGTCCGATATTTTCAGGAAGAGCTTCTTTTATTCTGTAGCCGTTCAGGGGCTCTATGATGACGGCTGGCTCATTCGCCTTAAGCACTGCATTGTACATTCCCGCTGCTTGGGTCATATTTCTAGGGCTAAGAATATAAATTCCACGTAGTAGGTTAACAAGGCCACCCATAGGTGAACCTGAATGCCAAATTCCTTCTAAGCGATGACCTCTTGTTCGGATTATAAGAGGGGCAATTTGTTGTCCTACAGATCGATATCTGAGAGTGGCCAAATCATCCGTCATCACCTGAATCGCATAAAAGATATAGTCTAAATATTGAATTTCGGCTATTGGTCGGAGCCCACGCATAGCCAAGCCAATACCTTGCCCAATAATACTGGCTTCTCGAATACTCGTGTCACTCACCCTGTCTTCCCCGTATTTTTCTTGTAGGTCTTCAAGTGCCTTATTTACTCCTCCAATCTTCCCAGTGTCTTCTCCGAAGATCATTACACGTGGATCACTATCTAGTAGCATATCGAAGTTTTCTTGAAGAATCCTTCTTCCGTCAACAAAATGGGGCTTATCGGGATAAATTGCAGGAGTATGCGGTACAGCTATTAAACTTCGATGACTTTCATCAATTAATTCACTACTATAGGCATCAAATTCTTGATTTTTTATTTGAGATGCCAATTGGTTAAGTCTACCTAGAATATCAGATTGACCTTTTTGAAAGGCAATATTTTTGGCTAAATCAATACTTATTAAGGTGTCTCGTTTAAAAACTAACTTTTTTGAGTTAAGTTTCTTCAATAAGTCCTTGTAACCGGGTAAGGTACTAGTTGTGTTATTTCTGAGAATCTCGCTAAGGTCTTTTACGTAAGACCTAGGAATTTCTTGGTACTCTTTGAACGCTGTCTTTTTTGCTTCTCGTACTTCTAGCTGAATTTCTTCATCGATTTGATTGAGTTCTTCTTGTGTACAAACCTTATTTTCTAAAATCCAATTCTTGAATGTTCTTAAACAATCATGGTTTTGTTCCCAAGCCAATCGGTCTTCTGATTTGTAGCGCTCGTGGGAGCCTGAGGTACTATGACCTTGAGGCTGTGTTAATTCAGTAACGTGAACTAAAACAGGTATATGTTCACTGCGAGCAAGTTTTTCAGCCTTGCCATAGGCCTCAATTAGTGCAGGATAATCCCATCCTTTTACTTTAATTATCTCGAATCCATGAGCGTTTTCAGTGCGGCTAAAGCCCTTTAAAGCCTTCGATATGCTCTCTTTGATCGTATGATATTCAGCAGGTACAGAAATACCGTATTCATCATCCCATACACTCATAACCATCGGAACTTGCATTACTCCAGCCGCATTCATTACTTCAAAGAATAAACCTTCTGAGGTCGAAGCATTTCCTATGGTTCCCCAGGCAATTTCATCACCAGACACACTAAATTTCGAAGATCCCTTTATCGATCGATTTCGATAAACTTTTGAAGCTTGGGCAAGACCTAGTAGTCGTGGCATCTGCCCCGCAGTTGACGAAATGTCTGAGGCTGAATTATACTGCCTAGTTTGATTAAT
>JAAZVG010000077.1 GCA_018623655.1 Flavobacteriaceae bacterium | reverse complement strand
GTATTTCGAACGCTTCGAGTTACCACCAAGCCACTTCACACTCTAAAGGTGCCATTATTGGTTCTGCATTTATCAAAGCTCTTTCAAAGGAAGGTATTGAAGGTATACCTGCGTTTATTCGAAGTATTCGTTCTTCATCATGAAAAAACAACTTTTAAACGCACTACTATTCTGCATTATACCTGGCCTTTTACCATTCAGTGGTGAGCCGCATATCGTTGGTAAAGTAAAATGGATCTTGGGTGGAGCCTTAGGCATGCAGCCCATGGATTATTTCGATACCCTACTCCATGGTTCACCCTTTGTCTACCTCATCATTGTACTAGTAAAATGGGGTAAAGTAGGTTTTAAACCAAACGCTTAAAATTAGCGGGTATAAACGGGCTGTAAAGGATCAGTGGTTTGTGAGGTATCGAAGCGATATCCATCACTTTCAAAATGCTCAAATACCGAAAGATCGTTATCTGGGGTCTCAAGCAGAAAACGCGCCATCACTCCTCTCATACGCTTTGCATAGAAAGAGATAATCTTCAATTTTCCGTCCTTGTAATCTTTAAATTCAGGATGAATCACTCGTCCTGAAAAGGTTTTTAAATCAATGGCCTTACTGTACTCCTTACTCGCGAGATTAACAATAATTTCATTATTTGAAAGTTCATTTTCAAGATATGAGGTTAGGTTCTTGCGCCAATGCTCATAAAGCGACTTTGCATCAGCCACTTCCATTTTGGTCCCCATCTCTAAACGGTAAGGCTGAATCGAATCAAAGGGTCTGAGTATGCCGTAAAGACCAGATAAAATTCGTATACGATCTTTTGCAGATTCGAGTTGATTCCCATTTAAAGTTAGCGCATCTAAACCTTTATAGACATCCCCATCGAAGGCAAAAAGAGCAGGTCTTGTCTCCTCTTCAGAAGGATTCGCTTCTAAGTGTTGGTTACGTTCAAAATTCAGCGTTGCAAGTGCGTTTGACAAACTCATTAATTGTTCTAAATCTCTGACGCTCTTTTTTTTAAGCACTTTCTGAATCTCCGCAGTTTCCTTAGAGAAAATTGGTTCGGTTCTGTAGTTCGTTCTCAGCGGAGTTTCAAAATCAAGAGATTTCGCTGGTGAGAGTAAAATTTTCATGGCCAATTCTTTTATTCTATTGCCCCGACATAGGCTCGCCATTTCTCCAAACAAGCTCTAAAATCGTTCGGTAATTCTGAGTTAAAAGTTAAGATTTTTTTAGTGATCGGATGTTCAAATCCCAAGGTCTTAGCATGAAGCGCCTGACGAGACAACAACTTAAAACAATTGTCGACAAACTGCTTGTATTTAGTGAAAGTGGTTCCTTTTAAAATTTTATCTCCTCCGTACCGCTTATCATTAAAAAGTGGGTGACCAATATGCTTCATATGGGCACGTATTTGATGCGTTCGACCCGTTTCTAATTGACATTGTATAAGACTAACGTAGCGCAAATCTTCTAAAACCTTGTAATGTGTGATCGCTGGTTTCCCTAAGCTTTCATCTTCAAAAACATCCATTTGAAGTCGATTCTTCAAATTTCGACCGATATGACCTTCTATGGTACCAGATGATTCAGTAAATAGACCCCAAGCAAGAGCTATATATTCTCTTGTCGAGGTTTTGTCAAAAAACTGCCGACTTAGGTGAGTCATTGCTGTGGCTGTTTTAGCTATAACTAGTAAACCAGAGGTGTCCTTATCAATTCGATGAACTAAGCCAGGCCTGGAGTCACTATTGAGCGGCAAGTCTTTAAAATGATGAAGCAAGGCGTTTACAAGAGTTCCTGAATAATTACCGTGACCAGGGTGCACCACCATACCTGCAGGCTTATTCACAACAAGTAACACCTCATCTTCGTAAATAATATCCAAAGGAATATCTTCAGGCACTAGTAGATTTTCATAGGGCGGATGTTCAAACATTACCTGAACCTTGTCCCCTGCTTTTACTTTATAATTTGACTTTACTGCTTTTTGATTTACCCAGATATTTCCGCTTTTAGCGGCAGCTTGAATTTTGTTTCGAGTAGCATTTTCAATGAAGTTCATCAAAAACTTATCGACACGTAAGGGTTCCTGGCCCTTAGAGGCTTCAAAGCTATAGTGTTCGTGAAGCGAATCGGTATCAAAAGAATCGATACTCATCGAATACTATCCTTCCCATTACCCAAAATTAAAAGTAGCGTATCCTTAATAGAAATTTGACTACCGGTAGCAACCATCGAGTCGCCAACTTTAATGGCATATACCATATCTAATCCGATAGCATCAATATATTCTACCGAATCACTAACGGTAAATCCTAATGATCTCAATTGGCTAATTGCATTACGCCTGGTCATTTGAATTGCATTAGGAAGGGCTCTTCTCGCAAATTCAGCATCGTTAAGACTTAAGTAAACCTTTCTTCCTGACTTTACATTTTTACCTGCAATTGGCAATTGCTTAATCACCCCGTAAGGAATGATTTCAGGATTATAAGAAAGGGTATCATTCGCTACCGCAATGAGCTGTACATAAGTTAAAGCATCTGAGGCTTCTTCGAAGCTCAATCCGCTTAAGTCTGGAACCACGTAAGTATTACCGTATTGGGTGTATGACTTTAAACCCCAACTCACTGCTTGAATTAACATTACAACAACTACCCCTAGAATAAGAAGCTGCTTTAAAAACGCAACAGAAAACCAAAAGGCTAAAAACTTTTTCATAAAGAAGAATCGAATGCAAAGATAGAAAAAGGGCTGATTTTCGTTACTTTGGAGCCTGTAAGAAATAAATGATGGGAAAGCTAATTAACCTTGGGGTAATCATGGGCGGATATAGCCAAGAACGAGAAATCTCTTTAAAAAGCGGAGCACAAGTAATGCGCCATATCGACTCTAATCGTTTTAAGGTTTATGCCATCGACATTAGCTTAGAAGATTGGTATTGCGAAGTTGACTCAAAAAAAATCACAATCGATCGTGCAGATTTTAGTGTCCTCCATGACGGGGAGAAAATTCAATTTGATCTCGTTTTCAATGCAATTCATGGAACTCCAGGAGAAGATGGAGTTTTACAGGCGTACTTTGATCTTCTAGGAATCAAATACACGGGTTCAAACAGTTATACCTCTGCAATTAGTTTTAATAAAAGGGACCTACTCAGTATAACTAGTGATTTAGATATTCCTAGAGCAAAACACCTTTCTTTGAACAAGGGACAATCGCTCTCTCCTGCGGAAATAAAAAAAGTGGGGTTCCCGTGCTTTGTCAAAGCCAATCGTTCAGGAAGTAGCTTTGGGGTTTACAAAGTGAAATCAGAACAAGAGTTACAGCAGGCCATATTAGATGTATTTGAAATAAACGATGAGCTGATCATCGAGGAACACCTTGAAGGTATCGAGATTACTGTAGGGGTTATACCTGGTGAAAATGGTCCGCAAGTATTACCCATGACTCTTATAAAAACAAATCACGAATTCTTCGATTACAACGCGAAGTATTTGGGCGAAAGTGAAGAAATCACCCCTGCCCCAATTGACCAATCTATCGAGAAACAATTGGCTGAATATGCTTTGAAAATTTATAAAGACTTAGGTTTCAAGGGAGCTACTAGAAGCGAGTTCATCATAAGAGACGGGGTTGCCTATCTTCTCGAAGTAAATACTACTCCAGGTCTAACTGAGCAAAGTATATTACCTCAACAAGCACGATGTGCAGGTATTTCAGAAGCTAGCCTTTTTGACCGTTTGATTAATGACGCTCTGTAAAGTTGTATCTTTATCCTCATGAAAAAGGCAGTTTTTCCAGGCTCTTTTGATCCAATAACCATAGGTCACGAGGATATTATTCGTCGAGGATTAGATCTTTTCGACGAAATAATTGTTGCAGTAGGAGTCAATGCAGACAAGCGCTATCAATTTAGTTTAGAAGAACGACTAGCTTTCATCAGAGCTACCTTCAACGATGAGCCCAAAGTTCAAGTAACTACTTACCAGGGTTTAACAGTAGATTACTGCAGAGAAATTAACGCCGATTTTATTCTAAGAGGGCTTCGAAATCCCGCAGACTTCGAGTTCGAAAAAGCCATTGCCCATACCAACCGAACATTAACTGAGATTGAAACAGTATTTCTACTCACAGCCTCAAACAAGGATTTTATTAGCTCCTCTATTGTGCGTGATGTACTTAAGAATAATGGAAATATTGAAGCCTTTGTTCCAAAAGCTACATTCTCCCTAATCTGTAATAAATAACTGTCGGATATTTCGATAGGAGTTGCGCAGTGCAACTTCTTGTTGATCTTGATTCAACCAGACCACATCAGTAATTCCTTCTTCTAATTGCGGTGAAAATGGACCAATATCCTCTGAGGTCATTTCATACCAGTGGGTAGTTTTTAATCTAATCTCTCCCTTTCTATTAAAAATATGATAGGTCTTGCCCAGTTTGTACTGAATATTTAAAGAACTTATTCCTGTTTCTTCCATCACCTCGCGAATCGCAGCCTCCTCTAGGCTCTCAGAAGACTCACGTTTCCCTTTGGGTAAATCCCATTTATTATTTCTATAAATAAATAAAACCTGGCCTTTATTATTTCTCACAAGACCCCCGGCCGCAACTACTTCTTTAATTGCACTAGTCAAGAACTTAAGTGGTTTAGCATCAGTAACTTCTATGAAATAAGTTTCCGATTTTTTTTTCGATGCTAGCTCTACAAACCATTTTTTAAGCGCTTTCTTACTGCTTATAGATATCCGATTTTTCCTAGGTAAAGAGCGGTCAGACTCAAGAACTACCAAACTGTTATTTACGAAAACTTCGTACATTCGCGCTATGATTTTGGACAAAGAAACTGCATATAAAACAGCTGAATTGTTGCTACAAATAAAGGCAATTCAACTGAATCCCGAAACTCCTTTTACCTGGGCTTCAGGAATTCAATCACCAATTTACTGCGACAATCGTTTAGCACTTTCTTATCCTGCAGTGAGGAATTTTCTTCGACAAGAATTCGTTCGAAAAATCGAGGAGCGTCATGGAAAACCTGAAGTCATCGCCGGAGTAGCCACAGGAGCTATCGGCATTGGTATTTTAATAGCCGAGGCCATGGGACTTCCTTTTATTTATATTCGACCTGAAGCAAAAGGACATGGGAGAAAAAATAAAATAGAAGGGAAGATTGAAAAAGGTCAAAGCGTCGTAGTTATTGAAGACTTAATCTCAACTGGAAATAGCAGTCTAAAAGCCATTGAGGCATTAGAAGATGCAGAGGTCAATATTAAAGGTATGGCAGCCATATTTACCTACAATTTTGAATCAGCTGCTTCAAAATTCGAAGAGAGACAGCTAGATGTATTCACCTTAAGTGACTATAAACACCTTGTCGCCTTTGCAAGAACTACCGATAATTTTTCTAATGAAGAACTACATTTATTAGACCAATGGAGTGAAAACCCTCAATCTTGGAGAAAAAATTAAAAACTTTATGGAATTAAATTCACCGAATCACACCATTAACAAGCCCGCTCAGGAGGTCTACAATTTTTTATCTAAGGTGTCGAATTTCGAAGCAATCATGCCAGAGAATAATAAGGTATTCAAAGTTATAGACGAAAACCGATTTGCATTTGCGCTTAAGGGGATGCCCGAAATTGTTTTAGAAATTACAGAGCGTATTAAACCAGAACGAGTTACACTCGGTTCTACCAATCCACAATTTCCATTTTCGCTTCAGGCCAACATAGAAGAGATTGAAGCCGGGTGCACACTTCAATTGAATTTTAATGGTGAATTCAATGCAATGATTTCGATGATGATCAAAGCCCCACTTACCTATTTCATAGAGTCTTTGTCTGAACAAGCTGCGAATCACTTCAACAACTAGATTCGAATCATTCGTATCTCTTCAGATGTAAATCTTAAGGTTCCACCTTTACTTGAACGCAGATAGACTGATCCATCTTCAGAAACTCCTACTAAGGTCGCTTCAATAAAATCATCTCCTAATTGCCAGCGATGTCTTTGATTAATGCCATACAATTTTTGATGAAATTGATCGATTGTGACAGTCTCATTTTTTAAAAGAGTATCTTCTACAGCATCTGATAATAGATAAGCGAGAACATCAATTTGAAACACTTTACCCGTAATTTCACGCATCGAGGTAGCCTTAAATTCCGCTTCAAAGTCAACTTGATTTACATTGATTCCAACGCCGAGTATAACAAAGGAAGATTTCCCCTGACGTAAACTTCTTTCCATTAGAACACCTGCAATTTTGCGGTCACCTGCCATAATGTCGTTTGGCCACTTTACTGACAAATCAGAAACTCCTGAGGTTTCTAATACTTGGAGAACCGACCAAGTAATCTGACGCATTGCTCGAAACACTGACTCAGCTGATACTCCAAAATCAGGTAAAACATAGCTAATAGTAAGGTTTTTCCCAGGTTCGCTGTTCCATGGGCGCTCTTGTCGCCCACGTCCACCCGTTTGATCGACCGCATACAAGGCAGAAGGAATTTCGGTTGCTCCTGATCTAAAAAGTGTTGCAATTAAAGTGCTTGTAGAATTCGTGGCATCGACTTTGATAATGTTCATTATGAGTTATCTTTAATATTATGAGCAGAGCTGAAAAACTAAGACATGACAAGTTAAAATAAATTAACTTTGTGCATGAGAAATTAAACCTATTGAATGCAAAAAACACAAGCGAGTACTGATGAGCTTATAGCGTTAATCATTGATGGAATTGAAGATGTTAAAGGCGTTGAAATAAATCTGTTAGACTTAAGAAAAATCGAAAATACAGTATGTGACTATTTTGTGATTTGCAATGGAACTTCGAACACACATGTGAATGCAATCGTTTCCTCAATTCAGAAAAAAGTAAGTAAAACGATTAAATCGAAACCATGGAAAGTAGAGGGCACTGATAATAGTGAGTGGGTGCTTCTCGATTACGTC
>JAAZVG010000076.1 GCA_018623655.1 Flavobacteriaceae bacterium | reverse complement strand
CCACTAATTAGACATCTCTCGAATCAAAACAAGGGAATGCTTCTGGGTTTCGCCTTACCTTTCCTTATTGGCATATCTATTGCGCACGCATTTATACCTCCAACGCCTGGCCCTGTTGCTGTTGCTGATTTATTACAGATTCCTATTGGTACGGTTATTTTCTGGGGAATCCTTATTGCGGTTCCAACGGCATTGATCACTTATATTATTGCAAATCGATTTTTTGTATTTCAGAGCGCTTTCGAATTAAGTCAAGACGCACTTCAGTTCAATGAACAGAAAGACCTAAAACGCACACCCAACGCCTTGGCCGTTTTTACCGTCATTTTCATACCCTTGGCTTTAATGATCGTTGGAGCCTTTGCTGACTGGTTGTTCGATTCGGGGAAAATCACTCAAATTATTGAGGTTATGGGTCATCCTTTTATAGCATTGACTCTAGCTAATATACTTGCATATCCATTACTCGCTAAACCCGGCGGTTTTACAAAAACAGAGGTAAGTGAGTTCTCTTCGGCCTCATTAAAACCAGTTGGTATAATTTTGTTAGTAACCGGAATTGGTGGCGCTTTTAAACAACTCTTGATAGATACTGGAGTCGGAGCAAGCCTTGCTGAAAAAGTGAGTTCTTATGGGCTTTCAGTAATTGTACTTGCCTTTTTATTAGCAGCGATTGTTCGTTTATTACAAGGTTCAACTACGGTTGCGATGATTACATCGGCAGGCTTGATTGCTCCAATCGTAAGCCCTAATAGCGAAGCAGAGGGTGCTATGATTGTTCTGGCTGTTGCCTCTGGAGCTTTGATTTTTTCCCATTTGAATGATAGTGGATTTTGGCTTGTTAGTCGTTATTTAAATCTCACCGAGAAGGAGACCCTTCGGTCTTGGTCTTTAATGACCCTCACCCTCTCCCTCGTTAGTTTTTGCCTAATTCTGATTCTTTGGCAGTGGATCGTTTAAGATGAATGATCACTTACAATCATCCATTTCCTTTTAATTTTTCTGAGTAGTAGGGTAAAATGGCCGGTCGGAGTGTCATTTGTTCGAATCAAAGTAAACTTACCGATGACTTGTATGGTCTTTCTGTCCCACTGTCGCATCTCGATGATGTCAAATTTTAATGTGCCCATTGCTTCCCTATTCGGATAGCCCTTTTGATATCCTTTTAGCGTATTTATGTATCCATAGGTTGGCCCTCTACTTCCGACAAATAGCAATCGTTCGTCTTCCCAGTACCCATTCATAAAGGCATTTAAATCACCTGTATTCCATGCAGCGATTTGTTTATCAAAAATGTGCTGTATCTTTTCTTTAGTCCTCAACTTGGCCGGTTTTTGAGCGAGTAGAGCGGTTGTTAATAATAAAGTGAAGATTGCGAATAATTGTTTCATGATTAGAATAGTGTATTACCGAATAAATCGGTGGTGTTTCTTCCTTTGGTTATCTCGAGCATTACCTCTGTTTGTGTTTTTAGGTTTTGATCATCGAGGATGTGGTCTAGGTTGATCTCTTTACTTTGAAGCACTTCTCCAATTAATTTTGATCGATGGCAAGTATGCGGCTCAACCTCACCACACATTAAAGCTACATTAAAGCCTTTTTGTTGTGCGTTTAAGAGGCGGGTGATGCCTTTAATAAATTCAGGATGAGACTTTGCCTTCTGATAGTTCAGCTTCCCTGATTCATCGTAACATTGAGAGTCTTTGGGGATTCCTCCGATCATGTCTCCGATATAAACATACCCCACCCTTTTTTGTTTAAGATAAGCTTCTATAGGTTCACGGCAGAAGTCGGGATTCCATTTAGAATATGGGTTTGACCGCACATCGGCTACATGATCAATCTTATAGGACTTAAGAAGTGCGAAAAATTCATCTGGACTTCTTAGACCGTATCCAATACTATAGAGTTTGCCAATCTTCACTTGAAAATAATTGCCCTATATTAAGGTGAAATTATAGAATAGTAAGGTATGAAATTCATCGCATCTTTTCTTTTGACTTTATTAGTGAGCCTAGTCTCAGCTCAAGATTATGGCTCAATTTTACCCATGAAAGAACGCGCTCGAGTAATTAATGAATTACTCGAAGATAAGATTCAAAATTACCTCCCAGAGATGATGCGCACCGCAGATATTGATATGTGGATTGTGGTCTCAAGAGAGTATAATGAAGACCCAATTATAAAGACGATGCTTCCAGCTGAGTGGTTAGCCGCTAGACGACGTACCATTTTGGTTTTTTACGACAATGGAAAAGAAGTAGAAACACTTGCCGTGGCACGTTACAATGTGGGATCTTCTTTTAAGAGTGCTTGGGATAAAGAAAAACAACCTAATCAATGGAGACGACTCAGTGAACTTGTAACTGAGCGCAACCCTAGAAGAATAGGAATTAATCAGTCTGAGCACTTCGGATTAACCGATGGTATTGTGGCTACAGATAAGGCAGCATTAGAAAAGGCCTTAGGTAAACGTTTTGCAAGTCGCATCGTTTCAGCCGAACCACTTGCCCTTTCTTGGTTAGAGACTCGAACCGATAAGGAGATGGCGATCTATCCGCATATTGCACGAATTAGTCACAATATTATTAAGGAGGCTTTTTCAGAAAAGGTGATTACCCCAGGGGTTACAACTACCGAAGATGTAGTTTGGTGGATGCGAGATAAGATAAGAGCGCTTGGCTTGCAAACCTGGTTCCATCCAACGGTTGATATCCAAAGAGCTGATCCAGAAAGATTTGATCACCTAAGAACGTTTTCGAAGCGACCAGATACTCAAGTAATTCAGCCTGGCGATTTACTTCATTGTGACTTCGGAATCACTTATTTGCGACTGAATACTGATCAACAGCAACATGCCTATGTTCTTCGTTCGGGTGAATCAGAGGCCCCAGAATTTTTGACTTCTGCCTTAGCTACAGGCAATCGTTTGCAAGATATTTTTACAGGGAATTTCAAATTGAATCGTACGGGTAATGAAGTTCTCGCGATAAGCAGAGCAACTGCCATTGATGAAGGAATCACACCTTCTATTTATACACACCCTATTGGATATCACGGACATGCTGCTGGCACAACCTTAGGTATGTGGGACTCTCAGGGAGGGGTGCCATTTACAGGAGATTATCCATTACACGCGAATACGGCCTATTCAATCGAATTGAATGCTTCGGTAGCTATTCAAGAGTGGGGGAAGGATGTACGAATTATGCTAGAAGAAGAAGCATTTTTCGACGGGGAAAAAGTAAGATATATTGACGGACGTCAAACCCGACTGATTATTGTGAATCAGCCTTGAGGCAGAAAAATTTCGGCCATCATACATCGAGCGCTACCACCCCCACAGGTTTCAATGATGTCTAGCTTTGGGTGAATAATAGGTCCGAAGCCTTCGAGGGTTTTAATCTGATCGGGTTGTAGTGAACGATAAGCGCGATCACTCATCACCAGTGCTGGACCATTCTTTCCTTTTACCTGTAGCATGTTACCTGCAAACTCATGCATTTGCTTTTCAGAAATAGTAACGATTGTTTTACCGGTTGATTTTAATTGCTCCTTGGTCGCTTTACGCTCTTTTTTGTCGTCAATACTGTCAAGACATATAACAGCAAAGCGATCTGCCACACACATCATGACATTGGTATGATAAATAGGTAAGCGTCTATTGTTAGCGCTTTGATAGGCGCCAAAAATGATAGGCGTATACTCAAAGTCTTCGCAAAACTCGATAAGTAGTTCTTCATCTGCACGGTCTGAAAGGGCGCAATAGGCAATATTATTTTCCCGATCGAGGATCAAACTTCCGGTACCTTCTAAAAATATTCCTTCCTGCTCAGCAGAACTATAGTCAATGACTTCATTAATTTTAAATCCATTCTCTTCAAGTAGATCTAGGATATCCTCGCGACGTTCTCTTCGTCTATTCTCAGCAAACATCGGATAGAGACCAACTTTTCCGTCTTCATGCATCGATATCCAATTATTTGGAAACAGTGCGTCTGGGGTATCGTTCTCCTTAATATCTTCGAGAACAATAACATTCACACCATGTGTTCGCAAAACATTTACAAACTCATCAAATTCTTTCTGAGCGGCAGTAACCACCATTCGAGGATCTAGCTGTGTTTCGCTTTGAAAGTAATTATTAATCGCGGTTTCCTCATTCATTCTGAAGCTAGCCGGACGTACCATTAATATATTTGAGGTGTATTGCATAAAATTAGTAGTGACGTATCAGTGGTAGTGTACTGCATCGAAAAAGACCTTCTTGCTTGGCAATCTCGCCGTATCGAATCGCCTCAACACGAATGCCTTTATTTTTTAGCCAATGGTTTAATCGATCAAATCTAATATCAGAGATTACAAGATCAGGAGCCACTGAAAAAATATTACTATTCATCTCATACATCTCTTTTGCACTGATTTCAAAAACGTTCTCCTTTTTGAAATAGTTGATAAGCCATTCAGCATCTTGCTGATAAAGAAATCCCTCTTTATGAATGATGGCATATTTATCACCAACAGGTTGAAAACAACAGTCGAGGTGTAAAGCATTATTATAAGGGTCTGTGTTCGACTTTTTTAATTCAAAGGCTTTTACTTCTCGATGATTAAAGATTTCGGTAAGCCAATCCACGGCAGCCTTGTTGGTCCTAGCGGTAATATAGCTTTGATAATCTTCTTGAAAATAACTTCCTACAAATAGAAATTCCTTGTGAGGCATCACATCACCTCCTTCAACATGAACCTGTTCTGGTGGGCTTAGAACTTTTGCAGGATCGAATAAATCGAGAATCGGTTTCACAGCTCCTAGTTCGTCTTCACGATCAGGAAGAATGTTCGAATACACAAAGGTGTTATCTACCACAAAACCAATATCTCGAGAAAATATTTGGTTGTAATTTTCGATAACTTCAGGGCGATATACTTCGACGCCTAATGACTTTAATTTCTCTGCGAGGTCTTCAATCTCCAGAATCATGTCTGCCTCAATAGGATAAGTGCCAGCCTTTAAGTGTTCAATCGATTTAGGGTCATAAGCCTCATCAATAGACGGAGTAGGGCCGTTGCTTGTCGCTCGACCGACAATCACCGCCTTCAAAGGAGCGGTTTCATCTTTGACACAAAATGATTTCATAAACCGGATAGTTTGCGGGGTAAAGGTAATGCTCTAAAATCAGATGGCTAAGCTTCAAATTTTAGTATTTTTAATGCGATGAATGCATATGCTAACGCCTTATTGTATGCGATACCTGCTTTTGTGGTCCTAGTATTAATTGAGATCGCATATGGGCACTTTATAAAGAATCAGAAGTATCGCTTTTTTGATACGATTAGTAGCCTTAGCAGCGGAGTAACTAATGTACTTAAAGATAGCCTTGGGTTAGCCTTGGTACTGATCAGCTATCCCTTTTTAGTAACTCATCTCGCTATAACAGAAACACCTTCAGGATGGCCTACTTGGCTAATCGCTTTTATTGCTATCGACTTTGCGGGTTATTGGAATCATCGCCTAAATCATCACGTAAATATTTTTTGGAATTCTCACGTTATTCATCACTCTAGTGAAGAGTTTAATTTAGCTTGTGCCCTGAGACAATCCATTTCTAATTTGATCGGTTATACTGCCATTTTGTTGCTTCCTGCGGCATTATTAGGTGTTCCTTATAAAATTATTGCTGTACTGGCTCCATTGCATTTATTTGGCCAATTCTGGTATCACACACAGCATATTGGTAAGTTAGGTTGGATAGAATACATTCTAATTACCCCTTCTCAGCATCGAGTGCACCATGCAATTAATAAAGAATACATCGACAAGAATTTAGGACAAATTTTTTCTATTTGGGACCGACTGTTTGGTACTTTTCAAGAAGAATTAGATGCGGTTCCTCCTAAATATGGAGTATTAAAACCTGTACAGACTTATAATCCTCTGTGGATTAATTTCCAGCATATCTATAACTTGGCTTTTGATGCTTGGCATACCAAATCATGGACCGATAAGTTGAGAATCTGGTTTATGCCTACGGGATGGAGACCAGTTGATGTCGCTACCCGTTTTGAGCGTCTGATAATTGAAGATGTTTACACCTATCAGAAGTACGACCCAAAGGGGACAACAACTAGAAAAGGTATTGTCTTTATCCAGTTTTTATTGGCCATAGGATTCTTACTCTACTTATTCTCACAATTTTCACGATTAGGAACAGACATACAATTGCTCACAGGAGGTATAATATTTCTGATGGTTATGGGGTATAGTTCACTTATGGACGGTTCAAAATGGGCGTTATTTTTTGAAGGTGGCAGGATACTATATTTAATAGCATTGTTTTTTTTAAACCCAGCTTTTTTTATCGAATTACAAATTCCTTTCAGCCTTCTGTTAGGACTGAGTTCCTTGTCTGCTCTGGCAACTAAAGTTTCTTTATCTGATGAATAAGTGGCTTCAACCCGCTCAAATCGGAAGAGTTTTAGGGCCAATACTTTTCTTCATTATTCAATTTTATTGGACGCCAGATGGACTTTCTGAACAAGGAGTTGCAGCTTTTGCTGTGGCGTCATGGGTCGGTATCTGGTGGGTGACAGAAGCTGTCCCTATTGCTGTTACTGCGATACTGCCCGTTGTTCTATTTCCCCTTTCAGGGGCCTTAGATATAGCGGCTACTACCACTGCTTACGGTCATAAATACGTCTTTTTATATCTTGGAGGGTTTTTTCTAGCAATCGCTATTGAAAAAGTGAACTTACATCGTCGAATTGCCCTAACTGTTATTTCACTTATCGGCACTCGGATGCGAATGATAGTTCTGGGGTTTATGGTAGCTACTGCCTTTCTCTCTATGTGGATTTCTAATACAGCTACCTCGGTGATGATGCTTCCTATAGGTCTTGCCATCGTAGCGCAGTTTCGAGATCATCCCGATACTCCTGAAAACGAGCATGAAGAATTCGGAAAGATGTTAATGCTGGCTATAGCTTACAGTGCCTCATTAGGTGGAATGGCAACATTGATTGGAACACCACCTAACCTGGTCCTAGCGGGCATAGTTACAGAACTCTATGAGGTAGAAATTAACTTTTTAGACTGGATGCTTTTTGCATTTCCACTTTCAGTTCT